>JBAXMA010000063.1:0-11716 GCA_037134535.1 bacterium | reverse complement strand
GAGATAAGCTGTGCAATCAAGCTTCCCCACGGGTTTGCGCCTGACGAACTGCCAGCGCGCCAGAAATACACCCTGCCCCATGGTCAGATCGAAATAGGCTGCATCCGGAGCAACGACATTTTCACCGCTTCCTGCACCGTCAGCAGAAAGAACTGTTCCATCCCGGCAGACAAGTGGAAGAAAGCCCGGAACGATACGGCCAGTTCGCTATCCAAGGCTTCGGTCACCATTACACTGGTAGATGATATAGAGAAACTCCTGGCCAGTGACAGACCAACAGATGCGATAAGCAAGATAACCGCCTGGCAGAAGGACTCTCCCGGCAATGGCGAGTTTCATCACCGACTTGCCGGGGTGTACCACAAGTGCGGGTTGCTCGTAAGCGCCCGGAAAGAGTATTTGAAAGCAATTGATCTGGGCTACAGGGATCTGGACGTTTACTCGGATCTGGCGGAGACATACGGCGGATTCGGCGGAGTGTACGGTCACGGACTCAAGCGCGACGATGTTGAGCGCGTGCTCAAGACCGCAATCGAGACCAGCAATGACAAGCCCGGGGCCCGATACCTGCTCGCCGACAGTTATCTGCGCGACAGCAAGGGTGCCATGTACGGTAAGAAAGCACCGTACAAGGACGCGATAGCCATCTATGAGACACTTGCCGCTGAAAAGCCCGATACCTCACGCCCTGTTCTTGCAATGGGCAGGTGCTACTTCGCGGCAGGCGACTACGAAAAGAGTGAAAGTTGTTTTGAGAAAGCATTTGAACTGGACAAACTCAGCCCGGATGCCCAGTCCGGCAAATGGACATGCGCTGCATTTCTGGGTCGCGTCGACGAGACCGTCAATGCCGTCCGCAACGGTGTGGGCGAGTCAGGCGCGCAGGCGGCCGAGCTCCAGCGAATTGCCGTTAAACTTATGTTCAGCAGAAAATACACCGAGGCTGCGGCGCTCCTGACCAAGGCCAACGCTCTTTCCCCCGGAAAGCAGTCACAGCGGGATCTGCCCAAACTGCTGAACAAGATGGCAAAACAGGAGCTGCCAGACTACGCAACCTACTTTGATCTTTCGACCCCGAGAAAAGCGGTCATCTCAATGATTGCCGGCATGTTCCTGGAAGATACCGGCAAAATCGAGAAGTCATGCTCAGAGAGAATGAAGATCAATCGCGATGAACTTGAAGGTGCCTCAGTGGCTCTCCGTGCAACACTTGGCGAGTCATCATCCAACCTCACCGACCTCTCGCTTGATCTGCTGGCCAATGTGTGGGCGGCGACCGAGCGTCCACTTGACGACAATCATATCGAGTTGAGCCTGTCACCGCCAAAGGAGCAGGCACTGGACACAAGGAAGGGCGCCAAGATAACCTGCATTCTCAGAAAAGAAGGCAATGGCGAATGGCGGATCTGCGCAATGGGCCATGGGACATTTTTTGCCGCCGCTCTCGGAACAGTGGCTTCCTGGTGCATTGAGCACAATGACATGGACGGTGCAAAGTTCTATGTCGACCAGATTGCCTCACACATCGCATCTGTGCCGGCCTCATCCACCATCGAGGGGAAATCTTCAATCCGGGATATGCTGGACGAACTGGACCGCGAGGAGTTCACCAACAAGATCACACGGACCCTTGCATACACCGGGGTTTCAATTGCCGAGATTGGCAAATACCTGGAGTCAGCCGACTACCTGCGCAAGGCAGCGACCCTGGAGCCGGAAAATGTGACAGTCAGGCGGATACTTGGCGAAGTTCTTTTCGCCGGCGCGTTCTACGAGGAGGCCGAAAAGGCATTCGGAATGGTTGTCGCCCGCAAATCCAATGACTGGCGGGCAATGCAGCAGCAGATAACGGCACTGGCGCAGTCTCAGAAGAATGATGCTGCCATGGCCCTCCTGCCCAAATTGAAGGAAATCGCGCCATCTGTTCAGCAGGTTGCAATGACCGAGATGCTAGTCTACCAGGAGGCAGGCAAGTTCGAGGCCGCCATGAAAGCATTTCAGAAGGCTAAAAGTCAGTTGCATCCTGTCGCGGCGTTCGGCGCGGAAGCCACCCTGCTGGGATATATGCAGCGCAAGGACGACCTGGCCAGACTGGCGGGAGAGGGCCAGGACGCCGAGCCGAATCTGAAGCCGCTGATGAACAGGGCCATGGCTGCCGCATACATGCTCACAAGCGACCCGGCCAGGGCAGCTGAACAGCTCGAATGCCTGTTGATGAAGAACATGGAAGACGTATCATCAATGATGCGTCTTGCCTTCCTGATGATCGACAAGGGCGACTACGAGGAGGCCGCCTCCATGGCGGAGCGTGCCGCCTCCTCGCCGCTGCTTCCCGGTGAGGCCCGCCTTGATATCGGCGATGTATGCCTGGCTCTTGGCCGATATGACGAGGCCGAGAGTCTCTTCGAGAAAGCAAGGGAGGGAACCAAGGCTGACCGCGGCGTCTATCGCGAGCTGATGCTTGGCGCCTACCGTCTGATTCAGGGCAGGAAGGCGGATGCTGCCAAATGTTTCAAGAACGCATCTGCAGCTCCTCTCGGTTCCGTCTGGCCTGCACCGATTTGCAAGTTCTATGCCGGAGAAGCTACCTTTGACAATTTGCTCACTATAGCACGGGCCCAGACCAATCCGCTGCGGCGTGACCAGTTCCTGTGCGAGACATATTTCTACGTCTCTATGAAAGCCATTGGCGACGGCGACAAGCAAAAGGCCATTGAGCTCCTCAATATGGCCATTGAAACGAAGTCGTACATGACCTCTGAATTCATGCTGGCCAAGGCCCAGCTCCGGCTGCTTCAGGCCGGAAAGTAATTGAATGTTAATCAGGAACTCAGGAATCCGGAACTCACCGAACTCCTTTCATGAGTTCCTGAGTTCCGGATCTCCGGCCGCCGCTTCTATCTGCCGGTCACAACAGCGAACGCTTCCGCGCCGCGAATGGCTTCTTCCCTGCTGCCCGGCCACCAGTCAACGATGATCTTCTTTCCCTCAGGATACTGGTTCGGCCAGGTCTCAACGGGCCCTTCCGGCGCCCACCCGTAATGCATCTGGGCGATACGACCATCGAAGAAAGCAAAGGCGTCCTTGATGTACTGGGACGTTTTGGTAGGCGGCGCGTAGAGATTCAGCGCCCGCAGTCCCTCAATCTTGTGAAATCCATCCCACTGATGCCGTGAATTGGCGCAGCAATGCATTCCAATGCCACCGTATCGCCGCGACAACGCAGATAGTTCGCCAAGGAAAAACTCTTCAAACATGTCAGTGCTCACAGCCCCGACTTCGTCTTCGGACAGGGTCATGCCACCATCCATGTAGTAGTCGGGATGATGAGCAATATGTTCAGTGCCATAGCGGCGGAACCACTCGTCCAGAAATGCCGTTAGCAACTTGTGCACCTTGTCCGCCAGTTCTTTCACTGCCTCCGGCGTTTCCACGATACCGATGTAGAATGAGTTCTTGTCCCAGATAAGCGCCGCAATATCCATTGCACTCTGAATATCCGCAGTGCGCATGAGCGCCTCCGGACCGGCTCTGCGTCGTAGTTCGTCAGCCATTTCGAACAGCATAGCCAACGACGGAGCACTGAGATCCGGAACCTTCAAGTCAGCAACCTCTCTTGCTGAGTTGATCAGTGGAATGGCGCATGGATTACTTCCTTCGGGCCGATGTACACGGCAACCAAAAGCCTCTGCGAAGATCTCCGTGCCGGTGTTCATGAACAGATACGGAATGAAATCATCGTGCAACCACTCGACCTGACGCATCTGTCGTTCATAAAACATCAATGCCCACTCAATACGTTCCCTCTTCTTTTCCGGGTACACGGACGGCCATGGCGGTCCGCCAGGCTCATTATGCCGGGTCATCAGCATGTATCCCGGCGGACTGTCGGGACTGATGAACTTCTTCCAACGGGCTTTTCTTGCTTCAATAGACCAACGATCTGACATGGCCCAATCTCCTCGCGTTAGCGGATACAACAGCTTACTTCCACGCCTTCAAGCCACTGGTAAGCGCCGAACAACATGACATACTTGTCTTCAGCCGGCATAACACTATTCCCGTGATAACACTCCTCTCACAAGTCACTTGTTATTCTGCGGCAACAAACCACTTTCGTCGCCTTCTGTATTCAGGCGGTATTCAAGGAGGTTAATCTGAAAGAACTTATCCCATCTGTTGCGAACCGAATCCACCTTCACCGGCATAAGATTATATCGTGCGGCAATTGCGTCGCGAATAGATTGATCATATCCGGTAATCAACACAAAACCTTTTCGTTGTTTATCCCGCAGTCGTCCCACCAGACGGTCCAGGATTTGTGGATTCAACGCCAGGAAAAACTCTTTCTCGTAGAATGCCGGTGCCATGCTCAAGGGAGCCCACCAGGGAATCGAAATAACTGTTTTCGGTGGTGCCGCCCTCAAGCAGGCGAGGGCACGCGCATTGAAATCCTTCTTTGATTTCAAGAGCACAAGCCCGAAGATCTCGTTGACGCACCCCAGAACAATGAAAGCGCAGAACAGGAACGTCAGCCACTTCCTGTACGCCGCAATCCGTCTCCAGCTGGAGAATGACGCGAGTGACAGAATAGACAGCAGAGAGTAAATCACCACGAGATAGCGCGGTCCCCACTGCAATCCGCCGCTCGTGGGAACCACAAGGCACAGGAATATCATGAACAGTAATGCAATCAGGAAGATGTCTGCGTGCACTCCAACTCTTCGTCCGGGCTGACACAGTCCAAAAACAACCCATGGACTGAAAACCAGAAGTCCGTTCGTAACCATAGACAGGCGAATAGGAAATTCACTCGTATATAGCAGCCCGAGATAGCAGACATGGCTGACCAGAACCAGAGAGAGGAGAGACAAGAGAAGAATTTCCCTGTTCTTACTCAAACCTGCGCAATACTCAGGCTCCTGTGAAACACCTCGCGTCTTCCACACCACGGTCCATGTAACAATGAACAGAATGACCGGAGTGACAAGTGCAACGCTCACCCAGATATTGGGATGCGCTCTGAGAATGAGCTCACTGATGAGATTCCACTTATGTTCAAGAATGGCACCTGGCGAGCCGAACTCACGGGAATGGATCTCGATACTGCGGAAGAAGTGCGCCATGATCCGGCCGGACGTAACATACTCCAGCGCAAGAAACCCCGCCACGGGGACCACTGAACTCGCGACGAGGAGTAATCCCACTCGCACATCTCTGCTGACAACGAATCTGACAATGACGAGCGCGAGCAGGAAAAGAATGCTCTCCTCCCTGAAGAAGATCGACATCCCCATAATGCTTCCGCCGAGGACTATCCGTCCCGGACTGGAGGCGCGCTCGGCTTTAAGAAAGATCAGAAGACCGGCACACATGACACATCCTGCTACATTCAATTCCCAGAAAGTGAATGCGTAGAACATCAGTGGAGAAGCGAATGCTGCAATCAACGTTGCAGAGGAAGCATCGTGGCAATCAAGGAAGAGCATGCTCAATTTGCGCACAAGCATAAGCAGAACTACTGTGGACAGAAGTGGCAGCAAATAGAGGCCTGGAAAACCCAATGCTCTATAGAACAGCGCCGAAATAGATGCAAATGACACGGGAAACGGCGTGTAGATCCTGCCGTTATTGATATAGGTCGCTGCCCCGAAGAGCGGATTGAACTCGAATCCGGGATCGAAAGCTTCACCGGGGTAAAGAAGCGAACTGTCAGTCCAGTGTGACCTTATGAGGTTAACCGTCTGGAGATACTTGACGCCGGCATCCTCCGACCAGAATGCTCCATAGTTGCCGATCCAGAGAAAGCACGCAAGATACGCGACAACAACAAATGTAAACAGCGCGAATCCCTTGCCGGATTCCACTGTTCGATATTCGCACGTATTCATCGTTCAATAGCCATCGGGATGAACAGATGAGACCCGCTAATCCTAAAACAGGATGGGTCTCAACTCACGCACCCCACCACTCCTTCAGCCGCTTCGCCGAAGTCTTCACATTGTCAGGGCCCGCAATCTCAAGTGTTGTTGCACCATCAAAGCCGGACTTCTTCAAGGCTTTAACTATTGCAGGAATGCCAACGACACCATCGCCGAGGGGTATGATGGCCATGCCGCAGCCGAACATCTTACCGCGCTTTTCTTCCATCTCCTTCGACATATCCTTCCAGTGCACGTGCTTGATACGTTTCCCGAAGGTTTTGATGAAATCCAGTGGATCAGCCCCGCCCAACCAGCTATTCCCGGTGTCGAGGCAGATTCCAACGGTCTTCTCATGGCCAAGAACATCCAACACCTCACCCATGCTCTTGACGGAATCGGTCACCACGCCGTGTGGCTCAAGCAGCAGGTCAATACCGAGTTCCTCAGCCCACTGCACGGGTTCGTGCAGTTTCTCGCGCATCGAGAAGATTCGTTCCTTCGGCGTCAGCTTGTGCCCGAACTCTGTCTTGGGGTCGCCTTCGGTTGTGATCACGTGCTTAATGCCAAGGTCTTTCGCAAGCCGGATTGCCTTAATGATCTCCGTTGTGCCATACCTTGCGGGGCTCATGGGGTCCAGCAGGTTCGCGTGTGCGCAGAAGGCTGTCAGTTCAATACCGGCGGCCTCGACCATCTCGCGGATCATCGCCGGATGGGAATCCAGGCTGATTGAAGACGAAAAGCCATACTCCACTCCGAGCATCCCACCCTGGTGGTTATCGGTGATATCGGCATACTTGATGCCCATCTCGGAAATCGCCTTGAACTGGCGGGCCATGACTGTGAACGGTTCAACCAATGCGAAACAACCTATCTTCATGATACGCTCCTCCTTCTATTAAAACACAACACTCTCGTACCTGGAAAAGGCTCAGGGCTTCTGGCAGTCATCCGACAATCCGTCATCCACAGGCAATTCCATGATCACCCTGGTACCGCGTTCGCCGGATTCAATATTTATCTGACCATTGTGGTCAATGATTGTGCGTTGGGCAATGGGCAGCCCCAGGCCCATCCCGCGCGCCTTGGTCGTGCAGAAAGGGGAAAACACATTGCCGCGAATGGCAGGAGGTATCCCGGGTCCACTATCCATAATCACCACTTGAATGGTTGCCTTTCCATCGACGTTGGAGACAAGATGGGCTGTAATAGTCACGTGGCCGCCAGGACGGCCGGCGAGCGATTCCAAGGCGTTGATCAGAATGTGGCTGAATGCATCGGCGAGGGCACAGAGATCCCCGTTTATTGAGGGGAGAGCGTTATCGGCCTGCATCTCCACCGTCGTGCCGCTGGCGGGGTATCTTGTGCTCGCAAGTTCGATGGCCTTCTGCATTGCGCTGCGGATGTGCAACGTTGTCCTGCTAATGGCAGGAGGATGCGCAAAGGCATTAATCTGGTCAATGAGCGAATTCAAGTGTTCGACTTCGCGGTTGACCATCGTGCTGAATTCTGACCTGAACTCGTTATCGCCATAACGGTCCGGCAGCAGTTGAGCGAATGTCTTGATTGCAGTGAGCGGGTTGCGGATTTCGTGAGACATGCTTGCGGCCAGATCGTTCCAGAAAGCAGAGCGCTTGACCTGTTCCTCGCGTTCCACCAACTGCCGTTCGGCTGACACATCGTGAAGCAGAGCCAGCGCGCCGACACAGGTATTATTGTCCAATAGAGGCCGCATTTCAACGCCGATCAGCCTCTTGTTCGAGCCGTGGCACCATGGGGCAACGGGAGGCAGTTTCTCCTGCCGCAAAGTGCGCGAAAATAGATTGGCCAGCCTGCTACCCAGCTTCTCCATGGAACACCCCATTGCTTCAGCGGCAGGCAGGTCCAGAAGTTTTTCCGCCGAACGGTTATACCAGCGGATGATCCCGTCTTCGCCGGCAGCAACAATGCCGAGGTCCATGGCGTGAAGAAGGGTTTCAGCGAGAGTCTTCTGCAAGGCTATGGCTTCATAGAGAAGGGCATTCTCCAAAGTGCCTGCGATGTGTTCGCCCAGAATGGTCAGCTTCTCCAGGTCCGCATATTCGAACGGAACGCCTGTTGCTCGATGGCCGACAAAAAACCAGCCCAACACACGGCCTCGCGCAAAAAGGGGCACAATCACTTCAGCGCCCAGTGAGTCCAGCGTGCGCTGAAGCAATAGGCGTTCTGTTGAATCGACTATTCGGTCAAGTCCAAAGCGGGAAAGCAAATGCGCGTGGAGTTCCAGCCACTGAACCAGCGGGTGATGCTCTGCATATTCCAGGCTGTTGCTAGCTTCCATGCAGCGCAAACCAGCACGGAGTCGATAGATACCACCGTTACGCACCATGGCAAACAGGCCTACGCGAGAAACCCTGGCAATGTCGGCGATGCCTTCGACAATGTTATTTATGAGCGCGTTAATGTTGTCGAAGTTACGCAAAGCACGGGAAAAATGTTGAAGAGGAAGCGGCGCCGAAGCATCAACGACATTACCGTTTTCGGTCTGTCCGGAGGCGTTGACCCGGCATTGTGCAGCTTTCAGCAGCGCATTTTCCTGCATCAGTGCAAGATGTTGGTGAGCATGCGAGATCAGTGTCTGGAAGCGGAGGCGATCCGGATCAAGCTCTTCCACGGCATAGACACCAAACTGGACTGCGTCCAGCACAGGGTCCGAACGTCGCGGACCCAGCACAATAATCAAATTGTGTGGCAGTTCATGGAGCAGTTGTGCCAGCAACTTGCAGAAGTCCGAACCGCATGAGTCCATTAGCAACACGGCGGGGCCGAATTGCTGAAGGGCACGTTCCAAATCCGCAGGATTGGTCAACGCGCGCACTTCGGCGCGTTGAGCGAGAAGACCTGCAACGCGTTGGTGCAATGCAATGTCTTGCGAGTAAAGCAAGCACAGTGGGTCCGGTCTCACTTTTCAGCGTCCTCCGTAGTCAAAGGTAATACTACAGAAAAGGTTGTACCAATTCCCAGCGTGCTTTCAACATCAATTGCTCCGGAGTGTTCCTGTATGATGCCGTGCGCCACTGACAAGCCGAGTCCTGTTCCATTCGTTTTGGTAGTGTAGAACGGGTCGAACATATGGGTCAGTGCTTCGGCAGAAAGACCTTTGCCGCTGTCTTGAATGATCACGCGAATGTGATCGGTGACTATTGCCTGCCCCCACAGGTCGCGCACACCGGTAGGCACGACGACATTCTCTGTGTAGATTCTTAGAACGCCGCTTTCTTCCATGGCATCGATAGCGTTGAGATAGAAGTTGAGGAAGACCTGCACAAGGAGATCGCGATTACCAAGAATACGATTTCTGGGCGCATTGAGTTTCGATTGCAGGACAATATTCAATTGCTTGAGCTGATGCTGGGCAAGATTCAACGTGTGCTCCAGCACATCATGAAGATCCAGAGGTTTCAAAGACGGTTGCGCTGGGCGCGAGAAATTGAGCAGCTGATTCACGATGGCATCGATGCGGGTCACTTCCTGTCCGACCAACGATGAAAACGTCGTCCTGAAATCCGGATCTTCGTATCGGGTCGGCAGCAGTTGTGCAAAGGTTTTGAGCGCGACGAGAGGGTTCTTGACTTCATGCGCCATGCTCGCGGCGAGAGTGCCGACACTAGCCAGCCGGTCATTGCGGCGAATCTGTGCCTCCAATTGACGAACAGCGGTCTGGTCATGCAATACCATCAGCGCGCCTAGTGGACTGCCAGTGTGGCCGCAAAACACGGAGGTACCCATGCGCACCTGCAAGGCGATCCCATTCGGACGCGACAAAGCGACATCGGCATCCCTCAAGCCGTGCCCATCAGCGAGCGTACTTCTGAATGCCGTAGCCACAATAGCCGGCAATCTGTCAAGTGGCTGATTCAACACATCTTGTCCTGCAAGTTGCGTGAGGCGTTGCGCTTCACGGTTGAAGACTGTCACAACGCCCGAGATGTCTACAGCAATGATGCCGCTGACAATGTTATCCAATAGAATATCGTTATAGATTTTGTCGTCCTGAACCTGATTATAGAGTCTGGCATTTTCGATGGCCACCCCGAGTTCCCGGCACAGGATTTGTAACGTATCCTGGTCAAGCCGGTCATACATCTGGCCGGAGTTCCGGGCGCTGATGAGCAATATGCCATTCATATTCCCTTTGAAATAGAGACCCATCGCCAGACTGACTTCCTGCACTTCCATTTCATGAAGAACTTCCTTCATCCTCGGCGTCAGTGGAAAACGCAAAAGCATGTCTACCGAACACGAGTCTCTTGACTCCTTGAGTTGCTGGATTAACGGGTTGTCGTCTTTCATTGAGGTATCCGAGGAAACTATGTTGTTCGGATTAGCCTCACGAAACAACCCACGATCAGCAAGCAGAATCCTTACGTTCTCTGAATTGAATGTCTTGGAAATGAAATTCGCGAAGTCTTTCAACATTTCATCCCTCTTGACAAGAGACTGCAGCATCCTGGTTGCTTCTTGTATTGTACCGGCAACATCAAGCGAGCGGCCTTGAAATAGCCTGTCTACAAACACCCGCAAGCGCCCACGCGCTGGCGCCATGGCAAAGACGGTCACCATGGCGGCGATGAAATTGGCGAGATAAGCCGGGAACGGCGTGAATGATTGGATACTTGTAGCTATTTCAAGGACCAGTAAATAGAGACCTCCGAGATAAAAGACGAGCAATCCGTGTGCTATCACGCGTTGGAGGATGTGTGCCACCCCCATTATGCGTCGCGTCGCGATACCATAGGCAATGATGCCGGTAAATACAATGATGCTGATGGCGTTGGAAACAGGAACGGATCGTGAAGATCCGATCACTACTGGTGCGATCAGTCCAAAGGCGACGCCGATCAGCAGACCGCAAGTCGTGCCCAAGGCTATGAATTCCATCTCAATACGCTGTGCACCGTTGAGTTTCTTCCGGTCAATTACGTACAGTACCAGCAAAGACGCCAGACATAGAGTGAAGTAGCTCACATAAACCAGGAAGCCCGGACCATAGACCGGCTCAGGCAGTTCCATGGTTAATGTGGATGGATTGAGCCCGGGACAAAATATGACGTCGGAGATTACGAAACGCGTAAAGCACATGCCCATAAAGGCAAGAGTCGTCAGCAACAAGAAACGCGAACGGTACAAGATGCTGAAAAAGTGCTCTTGGTTGTGCATTACGGAGAGGCGCAGGAGATGACAGGCCAGCGGAATCACTACTGCAAAAGCCAGTGAAGCCTGGATAGAAAGCTTTGCCCACGCGGCGTCGAGACTGTTCAATGTGTACCAGTTGCCGGCCAGCCAGAGCGTTATGAAGACAGAGACGACCAGATAGAACTGATTAGTGGTTCGTCGCGAATTGTTCAGGTAGACAAATACTCCGAGGCCTGCTGCAAGAAACAGGGTGGCCAGAAAAAAGATTTCAAAGGCGATCATGCTATGAAACCCAGTTCTTGATCACTAAAGAGCTGTTCACGCCTCCACTGCCATGTGAATTGATCAAGGCGCGCCGTATCATAGTGCGTCTTGCTGCAGGAACGTAGTCAAGATCGCATAACGGATCAGACTCCTCGTAGTTGGCGGTGGGTGGTATCACGTTGTTCCGGCAACCCAGGCTACAAGCAACCAATTGCATAACTCCACCCCCGGCTATCGGATTACCAGTGCAACCCTTGATGGAGCTGACCGCTATCCCGTGGGCTCTTGCGCCGAAAACGTGCTTGATGGCTTCAGTCTCAACACTGAAGCCATCAAGCACGTTTTCGGCGCAAGAG
>JBAXMA010000062.1:0-11728 GCA_037134535.1 bacterium | reverse complement strand
CACCTACTCCAACCGCATTGCCACCGGACGCAATGTAGGCGAGACCGCGCACGATCTGCATCGTGGCAAGAGTCGTGATCAATGCGTTGATACCGACCCAAGCTATGACAACACCGTTAAAAAGTCCTACCATGCTGCCAGCGAGCAATCCCGCGCCAATCCCGACGAGCACGCTGCCGGTTGCATTAGTCACCACAGCCGCCAGCACACCTGAAAGAGCCACAATCGACCCTATCGACAGATCAAAATCCCCGCCTGCCAGGCAGAACATCATCGTACATGCGATGATACCGACCGTTGCAACGGAAAGCGCCAACCCTTTCATGTTCTCCCATGTAAGAAAGCTTGGCACAAGAAGCGATGCGCCTATGAACAATACAGCAAACAGCATGGGCATCCCTGCGAACTCCAGGACACTCGACAGAATGTTCTTTGATTCCTTCATGAACTCCTCTCTTACCCGGCTATTGGCAATGCCGACTTCAGTACTGTCTCTGCGGTTGCCGATGCCCTGTCCAATTCGGCCACCAGCTTGCCTTGCCGCATCACATTAACACGATCACAAATACCAAGCACCTCCGGCAATTCACTGGACACCACCACGACCCCTATCCCCTGCCTGGCCAGATCGTAGATAATGGAGTAAATCTCGCTCTTGGCGCCGACATCAATGCCACGAGTAGGTTCATCTAGTAGAATAACCTTCATGCCCTCCCCTAGCCAGCGCGCAAGAATCACCTTCTGCTGATTGCCTCCGGAAAGCAGCTGAATATGTTGCCTCAGCGACGGAGTCTTCACAGCAAGTCTGGCAACAAAACATTCGGCATTAGCTCGCTCTTTCCGTTCAGAAATTACAAAGCCCAGCCACGACAAGTGCCTGCGGCTGCCAATGTTTATATTCTCCTGTACAGACCGGTTGGGAATGATGCCTTCCTTCTTGCGATCCTCCGGACAAAGCACAATACCCGCGCGAATACCCCGGGAAGGATGACCGATAGCAACGCGCTGACCTAGCACTTTCACGTATCCCGCTCGCGCTCTAACTGCACCGTAGATGAGTTTCATCAATTCACTGCGCCCAGCGCCCACCAAGCCGAAAAATCCAACTATCTCGCCCTGAGCAACTGTAAAACTGACGGGTGAAGTCAGGCCCCTGCCTTCCAAACCGTCAACCTCCAACGCTGGTGACCCATGAGGCCTTGACTGGTAGCGATAGACGTCAGTGATCGATCGGCCCACCATACTGTTAATGATCGCATCGGCTGATACTCCATCAAGAGCTGGAAATGTCTCAACATGCCTCCCGTCCCGCAATACCGTGGCCGAATCGCAGATCCGGTAAATCTCCTCAAGCCGGTGCGAAATGTAGAGAATGACTCGCCCTCGCTGCTTTAAGTCCTGAATTACCCTGAAAAGCCGCTCTGTCTCTCGTGCACTCAGGCTGCTGGTGGGTTCATCAAACGCCACCACTTTTGCGGAACGCGCCAGGGCTTTTGCAATCTCGACCATCTGTCGCTGAGCAATAGAGAGCCTTCCGACATTGGCATTCGGATCAATATCCTCACCCAGTGCCTCCATTTCACGCCGCGTGGCCTCAAACAGCTTGCGCTTATTGAGCCAACCTCCACGCTGATGCAGTCGGCCCAGAAAGACATTCTCCGCCACGCTCAGGTTGGGTGCCAGATGGAGCTCCTGGTAAATTACAGCCACCCCGGCTGTAATAGCGGCGGAAGTGGTGGAGAAAACATGAGGCTGCCCGCCCAGAAGAATGCGCCCTTCATCAGGCCGGTATGCGCCGCTGAGAATTTTCAACAACGTCGACTTGCCAGCCCCGTTTTCACCGATCAGGGCATGAACACTGCCTTCCGAAACACTCAGAGATACTCTGTCAAGCGCACGGACACCCGGAAAACTCTTGCTGATGGAGTCGAATTGTAAATAAGTGTTCATAAGGCCGGGAAGAACTGAAACCTGAACACTGACCTCCCTAAAGCAGTCCCTGCTCCGTCATGATCTTCTGATAGTCGTCACGACGGATCAGGATTCCGGAAGTCAACGTGAGCTTGGGCGGTTCAACCCCTTCAGTAATCCATTTATACATCAGTTCGGCAGTCTCAAACCCGTGACGCTTAGGACTTATAAGCAGGGCTGCATAGAAGCCAGTCGGCTTTTCTTTCTTCCAGTCTACCATGCCTGTCGATCCGCCTATTCCGACGCCGATCACGTTATCCGCAGTGTAGCCGCGACCCTCCAGCGCACGGACACCTCCCAGCACTGATTCGTCATTCATTCCGAAGACGAGCCAGTTCTTAACTCCCTGATGCTGCGTCAACAGAACATTTGCCGCATCGAATGCCGTCGACACCTCAGACTTATCGGGAAGAGGGCCGATGTAGACCCGGTCTTTCGGGAAGCCTTTGGCCAGCAGGGTCTCCGTCGCGCCATCGGTGCGCTCGCGCGCTGTCTCCAGCTGCTTCTGAGTTATCCCCATCGCCGATGTATCTTCCATCTTCCATCCGCGACGCTGCATCTCCTCCCACAGCGCCTCACCGACTGCGTTGCCAATCTTTCCTGCCGAAATGCCCATGTGTGGCACATCCATGAACGCGTCACCTGTCCCGACAAACCTGTCGTCCACGGTCATCAGCTTCATGTTACAGGCCTTCGCCCTGGCAGCGATTGCTGGTCCAAGCCGGACATTGGGTGTGCATATAATGAATCCCTTTGCGCCCAGTGCCGCAAGATTATCGATGGCCGCCAGCACCTTTTCTCCGTCTTGTGTCCCGATTTTGACCAGCTTGAAACCATATTTGTCAGCAGCTTGCTGGGCAAACTTCCATTCATTACGAAACCACGGCTCATCCGGCTGCTTCACCAGAAAGCCTATGGTTACTGCATTCTTATCTGGCGTTCCTGTATTGGCCGTTGTAGCAGCAGGCTTGCCGCACCCGGCCAGCAAAAATGTCACCGCACAGACGCCGCTGATCAATCCGGTCATCTTCATTCGTCATATCCTCCAGTGTAAACTCCAGTACTGAATACTATCACCGCCCCACGCCGAGGCGGGCTTTCTTCATATACTTGAAACTCTCACGCATCGCCTGTGTCATATCGGTAGCGCAGGCATCAAGTTCCACAACCAGCCACTCAGTATCCTTGCCGGCCGCCTTGACAATCGCTGGTATATTCATCTTGCCCGAACCTACAGCAGTATGCGGCTGACTTTCAACGAGAGGTCCGTCCTTGATATGCAGGAGCTTAATGATCTTCTTGTGGGCCTTTACAATCGCCGGCACATCCACCCTGTTGAAGTTGCAACACCAATAGACGTCAAGCTCACTGAAGGCGTCCGGACAAAGTTCAAAGAACCGGTTATAGCCATACCGGCCTTCAACCAGATTGAATTCCCACCAGTGATTGTGGTAGCCCTGTTCCAGACCAAAAGGCTTGAGCAGCTCGGCCCCGGCCTGGAACTTCCCGGCAGCGGCCTTAATGGCGTCCACGCTAGCGAACTCGTCAGGACCGTACCCGGTAATGCAGTATTTGTACCCGAGTGTCTTTGCTATATCGACTGTCTCATTCACGTTTTCGCGTACAGCCAGAGGCATATGCCCGGACGAAGCAACAAGTCCGACATCGTCGAGCATCTTGCGGAACTCTGCAGCGGATCTGCCACATAGTCCGGCAGTCTCAACTGCCTTGTAGCCGGCATCCGCTATGTCACGGAGAACACCGGCAAGATCATTTCCCTTATCGGCATCGGCACGCTCTCTGAGAGTGTAGAGTTGAATACTGATCGGGCGTTTCATGACTTCCCTTTCTTGGTGTTACAGTCGCCCCGGGCCCGCATATCAGCCCAACCAGATGACGACCATTGAGGAGCGGATTGTGGCAGACATGGCCCATTTGGCAAGTAAATAGAGTAATTCGACTACTCCCGTGCTCCCCGTGGACGGGTAAGTGTATCAATAAGCACTGCGATCAGCAGGGTTGCACCGAGCACCAGTTCGTTGTAATCGATGTTCACCCCGAGAAGCGGCAGGGCAATACTCAACATAGCCATGAGTAGTGCCCCGAGGAATGAGCCGAATACTGTGCCCTCACCGCCTTTAAGACTCGCACCACCGATGATAACCGCTGTAATCACCTTGAGTTCCAACCCGGCGCCTGCAGTAACTGAGGCAGACCCGACTCGCGCGGTCATCACAACACCCGCTACCGCAGCCAGAACACCGACAAGGGCATAGTTAAAGATCTTAAGTCCGCGAACCGGTATTCCAGAAAGTCGCGCCGCCTTCTCATTGCCGCCCAGATAATAGTTCTGCCGCAAAAACCGTGTCTTACGCAATGCGATGTCGCCAACGCCGATCAGAACCAGCGCTATGATGATCGGATATTGCACCCCGCAAACAGTTCCCTGACCTATGACCTTGAAGCTGGCTGACTGAACACTGATGTTCATACTATGTGTAAAGACCAGCAAGATGCCATGAATGATGCCCATCATGGCCAGCGTTGTGATAAACGGATTGATGCCCACACGGGCGATAAGCAACCCGTTGACAAGGCCGATAGCCAGACCTGCCGCCAGCGCCACCACGATTGCCACCGGCACCGGCAGACCTGCGGCCAGACAGTAAGCGGCAACAGCACCCGTCATAGCCATTGTAGACCCAACTGACAGATCGAACCCGCCCGACACCATCAAAATCGTCATTCCCACTGCAATAATGCTGTCAACCGCAATGCTGAGCAGAAGGACCAGCAGGTTGTCAACCGTCAGGAACTCATGAGACCTCATAGAGACCCCCGCGCCAAGAAGCACGATGATCACCAGAAGAATGAACTCACGGAATTGTGTCAGCTGTTTCAGTTTTATCATATGAATTCGATCAATTAAGAGTGACTCCGGCAGCAATAGCAATAATCTTCTCCTCAGTGGCCTCCGCTATGGCCATGTCGGCCATCAACCTGCCGCAACGAATCACGAGCACACGATCACTCAGCCCGAGAATCTCCTGCAAGTCTGACGATATCATCACTATACCCACCCCGGTAGCGGCCAGTGCACGCAGGCGGGTATAGATATCACATCGAGCACCAACGTCAACGCCGCGCGTCGGCTCGTCGACAATCAAGACCTTCGGTCCTATGCCCATCCACATGGCCAATAGCACCTTCTGCTGGTTACCGCCCGAAAGATTACCGACCTGCTGGCGGATCGAAGGCGATGCGATGGAAAACACCTGCCGGTACTTCTCGGCGGTGGCATCAATACGAGTGTCATCAAGCATGCCCAGGTGGCCTGCAAACGTATCGAGGCCCGGAGCCACACAATTGTCGCGCACAGTCATGCCCGGAAACAATCCCTGGTCCTTGCGATCCTCAGTCAGGTACGCAATCCCATGCCGGATGGCGTCTGCAGGACCTCGAAACTCAAGCGTCACTCCGTCAAGACTCAACTCACCGCGGTCAAGATGTTCAATACCGCAGATCGCCCGCGCAAGCTCAGTCCGACCAGATCCCACAAGGCCAGCCAGCCCCACAATCTCTCCCCGCCTGAGCCCGAAACTCACATCCTGAAAAGATCCATTTCGTGACACCTTCTCTGCCCGGAAATATTCATCACCGACCGCGGTCGACCTGACACCAAACATATTGGAGAGTTCACGCCCCACCATCCGCCGCACAAGAACATCCTCAGTCACTGCAGCTGTATCAAACGTCTCAACATACCTGCCATCGCGCATTACAGTCACACGATCGGTGATTTCGAACACCTCAGGCAGGTGGTGAGAAATGTAAATGAACGCAACTCCCTCACTCTTCAACCTGCTGATTGTTTTGAACAAATGACCCGTTTCGATTGCAGTCAAAGACGACGTGGGTTCATCGAGAATTACCACGCGCGGTTTAGTGGACAGCGCCTTGAGAATCTCTACCACCTGCCGTTGCGCCATGGAAAGACGCTTGACCTATGTGCCGGGGCTGACATCAAGTTCAAACAAGGCCAGCAACTGCGCAGTATCGCGGTGCAATTCTTTCCATCTTATGAAGTTGAAGCCGCCTGTCGGCTGCCGGTTCGTAAATATATTCTCTGCCACGGACAAGTTCGGAGCCAGACTTAGTTCCTGAAACACAACTGCCACCCCATGCCGTGTCGCCTGTTGCGGAGTAGCAAATGATATGAGCTGCCCATCGGAAGAATTGAGCCTGCATCCGGCTGGCAGACGCCACCGGCAACGTTCATCAAAGTGCTCTTGCCAGCACCGTTTTCACCGACAAGCCCGTGACATTCACCCGCGCGAAGTGAAAGTTGTGCACCATCGAGCGCACGGACACCCGGAAACGTCTTCACCACATCGCGCAGTTCCAGTACGATATCACTCATCAAAACCACCCCGCCACTGCCTTCCACCCCACCAGTCAAATCACGGCTATTTCCTGAGGAAGTATTGATAGTTGCTCTGGTCGATGATGATCACGCCAGTATCAACGACCTGCGGCACTCCAGCCACGCCAGCTTTGGTGTTGTCCAGCGTTATCGGAAGCGGGTTATTGACGAGATTGTACAGGATCTGTGTGGCATAAAACGGCATCAGTGACGTCTGCTGTGCTACGCTCGCCGATACAACGCCTTCCTTGATCTGTTCGAGCAGATCGTTATCACGATCCATTGCAACGATCTTGACCGCACCGGCCTTCTTGGCTTCGCGCACAGCCATAGCGGCTCCCATTCCGCCGGCCGCCTCAACACAACCAATTCCGGAAAGATCGGGATACTTCTGCAGAAGCGCTGCTGCTGCCTGAGCCGCAACGCCATTGTCTGACCTGGTGTCTGCAACCTGCACTATTGACACTTCCTTGAATTCTCCAAGCGCCTTCTTGTATCCGTCCATCCGTTCCTCAAGATTAGACTGACCCGGCTTAGTCATCAAAGCTACTTTACCCTTGCCACCAATCAGCGCTGCCAGTTTCTTACCGCCCTGGTAACCTGATTCCTTGTTGCCAGTGCCTACAAATGCGCAACGTCTCGAGCCCGGGAGGTCGGCATCTACGGTAACCACCGGAATTCCTGCCGCAACTGCCTTGTCAACAATCGCGTTAAGTGATGACTCAAACCCCACGACCACAATGCCCTTTGGCTTCCGCGCAATTGCCTGTTCGAACATGGTAATCATAGCCGCCATGTCATAGTTGTGCGGGCCGACATAGTCAGTCTTCACACCAAGCGCCTTGCCTGCCTGCTCCATGCCCATCTTGTGGTCATAGAAGTAGGGAAGCCCGCCAAGCGCGGAGACCTCGACATACAACTGGTCGGAATGGTCGTTAGTTCCGGAAGACACTGCCATGGGCGCAGGCTGACCGCACCCGCAAAGCACCACAATCAAGCCCGCCACCAGACATGCAACCTTCGTCATATACGCTACCTCCTTGATTACCATGGTTCTCAATATCGTAACCATAAATGTGAACGCCAACCTCCGGAACGAACAGAACTATACTGTGCCTCAGACACAGACGAAAGGGAAAAGAAGATGCACACAAACGACGCTCTCCGCTGGACACTTCATATCAGAATGTGCCACTATCCGCCGCACAGGTTCGCTGCTATTCAGCGAGTTACTGTCAACGATACATTATTCAACTGGAGCTAGTACATGAACATATTCAAACGCATCTCAATGGCGGCTGTGATCATTCTTGCGGCGGTACCGTGTTTCGGCGCTGTCACAAACAAACTTCGCGACCATGAAGTTGTGCTGGACAAAGATGGGCATTTGCAGCCGTGGACAACTTATGACGACGTGTTCAAGCGAAGCATGAACTTTATAAAGCACTGCCCGACTGTGCCTACAAAGTTCGGTAACGACCCCTGGTACCTGATAACTTCTAAATTTTCAGTACAGGGCGAATTCCTGCGCAACCAGAATTGCCAGGGCAGTCACGCTTATTGGGCAGTAGAGGCCTTGATCAGGTACTACGCCTACACTGGCGACGGAGAAGCAATCCCGCCCGTCAAGCTGATCCTGGACCGCGTACTCTACTACCATTCGCCGTCGAACTGGTCCTGGCCGAATATACCTGCGACTCAGGACGACAGTCCGGATGGAGAATACACCGATGAGAGGACTGAGCCGGACAAGGTCTGCATGACCGCGGTGTCGTACCTCAAGTTCTACGAATTCACCGGCGATGAGAAGTACCTGAAGGCTGCGCGCGACATTACCGCAACCATCATTGCCCGCATGGTACCGGGAAGCGAAACCAACTCCCCCCTGCCCTTCCGCGTCAATCACAAGACCGGCGAGGTGATAGACCCCTACACTTCTAACATGCTCGCGCCCGTCCTTCTCTTTGACGAACTGATTCATCTGGGCGAGACCGGCAATGGAAAGTACATAGTGGCCCGCGATCAGCTCTGGAAGTGGATACTGGATTATCCGGTCAAGAACAACAGGTGGTCAGGCTATTACGAGGACATGGTCAACAATTACAATAACATCAATCAGCAGACACCAATGGAGACTGCGCGGTTCATGATGCGGCATCCGGAAATGGATCCCGACTTCAAAGTTCACGTGCCTGCTCTCTTGACCTTCGTCAAAGACCGCTTCGGCAAATCAAAGCGTTACGGCGCAACCAGCATCAAGGAACAGGACATCTGTTTTCAGGAAATGGCCAGTCATACTGCCCGCTATGCTTCGATAGCCGCAAAGTGGTTTGCTATTTCACAAGACATGGCATGGCGCGAGGAAGCGCGGGCAGCCTTCGCACTCGCGACATATTCCTTCTACAACAGGTTCTCGAAGAACGACAACGCCGTCAACTATGTCGGCGTAGGTTATGGCCCTCCATGGTTCACCGACTCCTATTTCGACTACTTGTGTCATATTCAGGACGGCATGACAGAACTACCGGACATGGCACCGGCAGACGCGGACCACATCCTCGGGTCAGATTCAATAATCAAGAAGGCGAAATACCGGCCCGGCCAGATCGAATTCACCACATTCGAGCCGCGGGGAAATGAGATACTGCGCATTACCTTCAAGCCCAAGTCAATCACAGCAGACGGCAAAGAGCTCGCCGCGGACGCATGGACCTATGGTGATTACAATGGCGTATCCGGTGTCCTGCGACTTCGCCGGGAATCCGGACGGAATATCGTCATCAGCGGGAAATAGAACTGTGATGCCGCTAACGCAGCGTATGCCGGAGTCAACTCGAAGGTCTGATACCTTCGAGTAATGGCTGAGTCCGGTTCAACTTGCGACTTACGCCCCTACCGATAACATCCAAAACAGACTCACACGAGTCCCTTAATTATCCGGTCCAACCGCATGCTGCGTTCCTGCAGGGAAAGATCATCGCTGCCTTCTATGGTCATCCAGCCGCAGTAGCTGATGTCATCGAGGGCCTTTCGCACGACAGGCCAGTTGACACTGCCGTCACATATGTCGACGAACCTGCCGTCGTGCCCGTCGCTGTTAAGCTTGAAGTCCTTGACGTGGCACTTGACGATCCGGTCTTTCAGTACGCTAATCCAATGTTCCGGCGGCGAATATTTCACATGGTTCCCGATGTCAAAATAGATCTTTACCCATGGGCTCTTGAATGAATCGATAAAATGCGCCAGATGCACTGGATCGACGAACATGTTATTCCAGACATTTTCAACAGCAATCACTACTCCTGTTTCACCAGCAACAGGGATCAGCCTCTGTATTGCGGCTCTGGACATGTCATACGCTTTGTCATGGGCGTCCATGTAAGGCCTGTACTTATCATTTTCCTTATCAGCCACTGCAGTCAAATGCCCGGTATTGTCATCAAAATGGACACGGAAGTCCCATGGGGCCGGCATTGCCACACCATCTATTCGGCACGGAACCAGCAGGACTGCGTCGGCACCATAACCCTGTGCGGCTTTGAGGGCGGCCACTGTTGTGGCCACGCTGCCATCTACTTTGCCTTTGTTGTCGCTATTGAACTCAGCCCAGCCACGCAAGACTGAACTGATAGACATTCCGAGTTTGTTCGCCTCTTTTCTGGAATTTGCAGCTTCTTCAGGACTTGTGATACCCGCTTCAACGCCGTCAAAACCAGCTTCTTTAAGCGGCTTCATATTAGACTCAGACGGTGTCCCGACGATCAGGGCCTTGTGCAATTTGCCCTTGAATGCGGGCGCGGACAATGCCGGTAACGTACTCACAAGACCAAGCCCGATGCCGGCAGTACCTACTTTCAGAAACTCGCGACGATCAAGTGTGTGTTCCATAACAATCCTCCACGGATGTTTCGGTAACAGTCTCCATAACAACTTTCATTGCTGTGACTGGACACTCTCAAACAAGATCCTGATATGCAAGCGCGCTTATAATGCGGTAGAAGCCGTAGAATAATGTCCGGTGCGGGTGGCGCCTCGCCCTCCCTAACTACAATTACCCATATTCTTATTGCGGGATGGTCGGGCGCCTCCCGTCCGCGACGGAACACGATCAAGAGAAAAGCCCCATGCATAAAGCGATCTAAAGGAATCCACCTCGTTATCTTGACTCACACTCACCCGCTGCATTATACGAATGATTATTGAACGTGAGGTCACAACCCGAAAGGCCTTAAGGCATGATGCAATTCCTGATCGCTGCCGCCATAATCGAAGTCATGACCTTGACAGTATTGGCAGCCTCACCGCCTCCAGGTGCCGGCACATCCGAAATCCGCGGCCGGGCGGGCGCATCGGACATTATAATAAGAACGTCCGACCGCACTGCCGGCGCAATCTGTTCTCTGACGTGGAACGGCATGGAGTTCATTGATGCGGCCGACCACGGGCGCGAACTGCAGTCGGCTTCCAACTTTGATGTCGACGGCGACATCAAGCCTGAAACGTTCAATCCCACTGAAGCCGGTTCATGCCGTGACGGCGCCGGCAAAACGACGACCAGCCGCCTGTTGTACCTCCGGGCAAAAAACAATGTACTGACAACGACAAACCAGATGGCATTCTGGCTGACTCCAGGGGAAAAGTCGGGCGGGATACCTGCAAGGAACAATACTGCACTATCAAACCACCTTCTGGCAAAGCATGTACAGATCGGAATACCGGGCTTTCCAAACGTCATTGACTACCGGGTAACCTTCACGCTCCCTACTGCCGAGAGGCATGTTCGCGGCGTGTTTGAGGCGCTGACCGGATACATGCCAGCTGAATTCAGTATCTTCCACGGAGTCAACCCGGCCACGCGCAAGCTTCAAGAGGTTGGCAAGGGGCCAGGCGAGCAAACGCTTCCGCTGATCTTCACAACGAAGGACGGTCGCCACGCGATGGGTATCTACGCCCCACCTGACCCGGATGCGCCGAAACCGGGATATGGCCGTTTTGATTTCCCCGGGGCAAAGGTAACAAAATGGAACTGCGTCTACCGCGTGTCGCGACCCGAGGGTCTACGAACCGGCGAGTATCACTACCGCATGTTCGTCATCGTCGGCACGCTTGATGAAGTGCACAGAACTATGAATTCGGTGTATTCAAGTCATTGAGCATTTTGTCAAATCGTTCAAAATTGATGCGCGACGGCACCGGCTTCCCGAAATTCATCAACAACCTCTTCGTGTCTGGCCTCCGCGTCTCCACGCCGCCGACCGGGACATCGATGCCTGCCAGCCACACGATCGCGTTCAGCACAAGCTTACGGAAGTCATCATGAGCCCAGTTCCACTG
>JBAXMA010000061.1:0-11938 GCA_037134535.1 bacterium | reverse complement strand
GGAAAACTGGATAAGCTGATCGAAACTCTCTCTAAGGCCGAGGGGCTCTATGCACAGCACGGGCTATCAGTGCATGCGAGGGTGAAGCAGGATCTCTAATCCCCGTTCCACCACGGCGGCAGGGGTAACTTCCCGCATGCATACGACCACTCCCTGCGTACAGTTGTCGTCCATACAGGGTCGGCAGGAGCGTCGGCCCATCAGTACCCCGCGCTCAAGCTGTCCATAGGGACCAGTACGTGTGGGATCAGTTGGACCGAACACAGCGACAACAGGCACATTGAGCGCGGCTGCGACGTGCATCGGTCCGGAGTCATTGCAGATCACCAGGTCCATGCTGGACAAAAGGCTACCCAGTTCCACCAGCGAAGTACGCCCCGCAAGATTAACAACGGGGCCGCCGATATCATCTGTAACACGCCGGCATACATCCACATCTTCATCTGAACCCAGCACGTATAACGAGGCACCCGTTTTTTCCCTGAGTTGCCTGCCCGCAGATACAAAACATTCCTCGGGCCAGCACTTGTTCTTCCAGCGGGTCACCGGGACCAGTGCGATCCGCGGCGAAGGTTTCTCCAGGGGCAGACGCGGAAACTTGACAGGAAACTCAGGTGTGGAAACTTCCAGACCAAGGTGACGCACAACATCCAGATTCTCGTCCACAGCGTGTCTGTTTTTATTCCTGTCCCCGGCAACTGATGCATAGAACACTCTGGAACCTTCCCGGTGAAAAGACGGGCCGATGCGGCGAGCTCCACGTGCCAGCCGGACAAGGACCGCACTCTTCATCAGTCCCTGAAAATCGCAGATATAGTCGTACCGGTGACGCAGAAGCTCCAAGAGGAACCTGACCCGGCTGCCCTGCTGACGCCTGCGTGGAAATGGTATGACACGATCGACATCCGGAAAACATTGAATCAGCGGGACATATTCGGTCTGAGTGACCCAGTCGACAGTGGCGTTCAGCTGCAGCTTCAGCATGTGAACCGCCGGAAGAACGTGAAAGAGATCGCCGAGTGAACTCAACTTCACAACCAGAATCCTGATCTTATGGCCGGCCTTGTCGGATTTTGCCATGTCAGAGTGTCTTTCCCACCATCTTCCGCACTAAAACATCGACAACAATTCCTTAAACGACGCACAAACCTTGTCCGGCTTCTCGCTGCCCACAGTACCAAACCCGTAGGTCACAAAGATACTCCTGATGCCTGAGCGCCGCGCCGCCTCTATGTCAGTATGATTATCGCCGACCGCCCATGTCCCGTCCGTCACGGCACCCGTCAGCTTCATGATTTCCAGAAACATCCCCGGATGAGGTTTCAGAACCGGAGTATTGCCGTCGCCCGCGACATGGGTGAACAGGTCGCGGATCTTGAAATGCTCCAGAATGCTTTCACAAAACACCGTAGCCTTGTTCGATGCTGTCGCCAGGATATATCCGCGCCCGTGCAGTTCGCGCAGCCCCGATTCTACGTCAGGATAGAGCACTGTCTCATCATACATGTGCTCACGGTAAAACTTCCGCTGAAGGCCTACTGCCTCGTCAAGGTCAGCGTCAGTCCCTGTCAATGACCTCTTTATAAGGTTCCTGATGCCGTCCCCGACATAGCCGGTAACTGATTCCGTGGACAGAGCTGGCAGGCCGTAGTGCCTTCGCACAAGATTAACGGCTGTAGCCAGATCCCGCCGGGAATCAATGAGAGTCCCGTCGAGATCAAAAATCAACAAGGTACGCGACATGGTTCAACTCCACGCGCCAAACTTCTACCTTACCTTGCCAGCCTTCCGTCGCTTCTCAATGATCTCGGTAGCGAGCGCATCCGGAACCGCTTCGTAGTGTTCGAAGTGCATTGTGAACGAACCCCGGCCCTGAGTCAGTGTACGGATCGCTCCTGCATATCCGAACATTTCACTCAGAGGAACCGTGCCACTGATTGCCTTCACACCGGCCACGTCTTCCATCGACTCGATGCGACCGCGTCTCTGGCAGATCGAACCTGATGCCGGTCCCAGATAATCTTCTGGCACCGTGACCTCAACAGACATCAGCGGTTCAAGCAGTTGCGGCCTGGCCTTGAGAAACAGTTCACGGAAACAAGCCCTGCCGGCTTCGCGGAATGCGAAATCATTCGAATCGACATCATGGTACGAGCCGTCAGTTACCGTCACCCGCATATCCACCACAGGATATCCACCGCAGGGGCCGGATTCCATGGCCTTGATAATGCCTTTCTCGATGGATGGAATGAAGTTCATGGGAATGTGTCCGCCCCTGACTTCATTAACGAATTCAAAACCGGTTCCTGGTCCCATAGGTTCCAGTTTCATGACAACGTGAGCGTACTGGCCACGGCCACCGCTCTGCTTGACATGCTTGTAGGACCCGTCCGTGACAAGTGTCGCGGTCTCACGGTATGCCACCTCGGGCCGGCCAACGTTGGACTCAACACCGAACTCCCGCTTCATCCGGTCGACCAGGATCTCGAGATGCAGTTCACCCATGCCGGAGATGATAATTTCGCGCGTCTCAGGGTCATGGCTGACAATAAATGTCGGATCCTCATCCGCAAGTGTATGAAGTGCATGTGACATCTTTTCTTCGTCAAGCGTCCCTGTAGGTACAACACTGACCGACATGACAGGCGCCGGAAACTCAATCGCCGCCAGCACGATGGGGTTTTCCCTGCAGCAGATCGTATCACCGGTCTTGGTCTTCTGAAGACCTGCTACCGCCACGATGTCGCCGCATCCGGCTTCCTCGATCACCGCCTGCCTGTTGGCATGCATACGCAGAATACGTCCGATTCTCTGGTCCGTATCCTGAGTACTGTTGAACACCATGGCTCCGGCCTTGATGAGCCCTGAATATATCCGGATATAGGTCAGCTTGCCCATGTGCTTGTCAAACGCGGTTTTGAAAGCCATGGCCGAGAAATGCTCTGCGTCAGTCGGCATGCGCTTGAGCTCTTCGTCGGTTCCGCCTTTGATGCCGATGATGGGCGGGACATCAACCGGGGAAGGCAGGAAATTCACAATGCCGTCGAGCAGCGTCTGAATGCCCTTGTTCTTGAAAGCCGCCCCGCAGTAAACCGGGATTGCCCGTCGTGCAATCGTGGCCTTGCGAATGACACCAAGAATCTCCTCTTCCGTCAGATCTCCGCCTTCCAGGAACTTCGTGAGAAGGGCATCGCACTGTTCAGCACACTTCTCAACAAGGTTAGCACGCCACTTCTTGGCTTCAGCCTGCAAAGCCTCGGGGATCTCATGATAAATGCGGGTCCGACCTTCATCTTCATCCGAAAAATGGACCGCCTTCATGGTAATGAGATCGATAATTCCTTCAAACTCCTTCTCGTGACCGAGAGGGATCACCATTGGTACAGCGTTGGCTCCGAGTGTTTCCGTGATCTCGCGCAACACCTCGTAGAAATCAGCTCCAACCCGGTCCATCTTGTTCACGAACGCAATCTTGGGAACGCTGTACTTCTCGCTCTGGCGCCAGACCTGTTCGGATTGGGGCTGGACTCCGCCAACCGCACAGAACAGGGCGATCGCGCCGTCAAGAACGCGCAGACTCCGCTCAACTTCAGCGGTAAAATCCACGTGCCCTGGAGTGTCGATGAGATTAATTTCATAATCCTTCCACACAAGATTTGTGGCCGCCGACGTTATAGTAATGCCACGTTCCTGTTCCTGCTCCATCCAATCCATCACGGCCGCACCGTCGTGGACTTCGCCAATTTTGTGTGTCTTGCCCGAATAGAACAGAATGCGCTCGCTGACAGTGGTTTTGCCTGCGTCAATGTGCGCCATGATTCCAATATTACGGATCTTTGATATCTCGCTCATTCTCTCCAAGTCCCCAGCCCGATCGGCTGCTCTTTCTTGCCGCCTGCGCGCCGCGGGAGAACTCCCATCCGACTCTCTACGCTTGCGTCCTTCTCTTCTTCAAAAAGCGCGGTATTAAGCGCAAATTCCGGTATAATAGCAAGCGAATAAACTTCTATTCAGCAATTGTAATTATGGCTACTTCCCCTGCCTCCTTATGCGGCGGGACCGTCACATGCCTGAAAGTTTCCCGTGAATCGCTCCTGCCAGCTCCTGCCCCACACCCTGTACTGCCGCTATCTGCTCCACGCTCGCAGCCTTCAGTCTCCGAAGCGATCCGAAATGTTTCAGCAGGTCCTGCTTCCGGGCCGGGCCCACACCGGAGATATCGTCGAGGACCGATTCACTGATCTGTTTCCGCCTGAGCGTATGGTGGTAAGCAAGCGCAAACCTGTGGGCTTCGTCCCTGATATGCCGCAGTACCAGCAGTGCCTGTGAATCTGCAGGCAGCTGGATCGGCGTGTCCCCGTCCCTGAAGTAGAGCTCTTCCTGCTTCTTGGCCAGACCAGCCACAGGAATGCGGCCTAGCCCGGCCGCGTCAAGCGAACCGCGGGCGGCCCGCACCTGGCTGATCCCGCCATCCACGAGCACCAGGTCCGGCAGCCCCGTGTTTGCCCGCTCTTCATTCTTAACCGAACGCGACACGGCCTCGGCCATCATGGCAGGGTCATCAGCACCGCTCACACTCCTTATGCGAAATCGCCTGTACCGGTTTCCGGCGGGCATCCCGTCGATGGCACACACCATACTTGCCACAGCAAATGTGCCGGAGATATTGGACACATCATACGCTTCAATTGTCCTGGGCCGCGCAGCCAGACCAAGCACGCGGCCGAGTTCCTCAACGCCACGGAGAGCCGCATCGCGCTTCATTCTGGGCGTGCTAAGAACCTTGGACAGCCTTTCGACCGTTTCTCTCAACCGGAGATATGTATCCCGCAATGCCGCAGCTTTCTCGAAGTGCATTGCTGCAGAGGCTTCCTCCATCCTGACTCTCAACTCGACAATATACTCCGGTTTCTCTCCGCGCAGGAACGCACAGGCAGTCGCAACCAGATCCGCATACTGTTCCGGAGTGATTCGCCCTATGCATGGCGCGGCGCAATAACGGACGATGTCGTTTATGCAGTGTTCATGATCCTTAGGGTCGGGGACCAATGGCCGGCATTTGCGCAAGCCAAAGCGTTTCTCTATAAAATCCAGGGCGACGCGGGCACCCGGCGCTGATGCGTAGGGCCCGAAATAGTCACATCCGTCATCACGCCGTATCCGGCAGAGCTCAAAGCGTGGAAAAGGCTGATGCAGGTCAACGCGAAGCATGAGAAACCGCTTGTCATCCTTGAAGTCAACATTGTACCGCGGCCGATAGTCCTTGATCAACTGCCCCTCTGTAAGAATTGCATCGGCCTCGGTGCGAGTCACTATAGTCTCAATATCAGCAACGCTCCTGACGAGGCCCCGCAGTTTGGGATCAGCGTGAACCAGCGTGGCTTTGCGGAAGTAGGAACCAACACGCTTGCGAAGCGAGGCAGCCTTGCCGACATAAATGATCGTGCCCCTCCGGTCCCGCATCAGGTAGCAGCCCGGCTTGTCGGGCAGCTCGCGCAGTTTCGCCCGGACTGTGTCAGGAATTTGCATACTTAGATCAATCGCTCCCATCTCACCCGATGCTGCTGCGCACAAAAACAAAATGCAGCAACAGAAGCACCGCAATCACATACATCAGCCAGTTCACTTCACGCCCCCTGCCGCTGAACAATTTTATGACCGGGTAAGTCAGAAAACCCAGCGCGATGCCGTCGGAAATAGAATACGTCAGCGGTATGCCGATCATTACGAGAAAAGCGGGAACCGACTCGCTATAGTCCGTCCATTTCACCTTCAGGACATTCCCCACCATCATTGCGCCCACCAGTACCAGCGCCGGTGCAGTAATGGTCGGGTAGCTGGCGATCATCCCGACAAGCGGACTGAAGAAGAGCGCCAGCAGAAAAAGCGCGGCGGTCGTCACGGCCGTCAGCCCGGTCCTGCCGCCATGCTCAACCCCGGCACAGCTCTCGATGTAGCTGGTTGTTGTGCTGGTACCAAGAGCCGCGCCCACAACCGTGCCCACCTGATCGGCAAGCATCACCCTGCCTGCATCCGGTAGTTTGTTATCCTTCACAAATCCTGCCTGCTCGGCAACTCCGATCATTGTGCCGATCGTGTCAAACACATCCATGAACAGGAACATAATGATGAATGGAATCATCACCGGCACGATCGCATTGACAAGATCCATTTTCATAAACACCGGTCCGATCGATGGCGGCATGGAAACGATCTGCATATCGATGACGAAACGGGTCATAAGTTTGGATTCACTGACCATGGGCAACGCAGCAACCTGTATAATATGCGGCAGAATGAGTTTCAATCCGATCGACAGCAGGGTTGCCCCGCCGATTCCCCACAGTATCGAGCCACGCACCCGGCGGGTGTGAAGAATGGCCGTCAGCATGAGCCCGAAAAAAAAGACACACAGATCCGGCGATGCGAAATGCGAATTAAGCCGCACGAGAGTGCCTGGAGCAGCCACAATCAGACCTGAATTCTGAAGGCCTATAAATGCGATAAAAAGGCCGATGCCAACGGCAATGCCGTTTTTCAGACTCGGACTTATCGCATCCAGCATGCGTTCACGAATCCCGAGGGCATAAAGAATGAAGAACAGTATTCCCGATATGAAGACCACGCCAAGCGCGACATGCCAGGCCACCGCATGGCCGGCTACAACCGCAGGCACCGCAGCAGCAGCCGCGATCACGCCGACAAAGAAGAAGTTCTCGCCCATCCCGGGGGCAAGCGCAATGGGATAGTTGGCATAGAGCCCCATGATCACTGTTGCCAGTGCAGCGGCAAGGCACGTGGCCACCATCACAGCCCCGAAATCCATGCCAGTTGGTTTATTAAACATCTGCCCCGACAACACGGCCGGTTGGACAAAGATAATGTACGACATCGTCAGAAAGGTTATCAGTCCCGCAACAATCTCGGTACGAACATTGGTCCCGCGTTCAGCCAGTTTGAAGTAACGATCCAGAAATGCCTGCATATGTGTTTTCCCCTCTCCGGGCGGATCCTAGCCTGCATCACAATCAGGCCGCATCGTAAGACTATTCCCGTATGTTGGCAACATTGGACCGACATGAACGAATATTCCTCTTGCGTCGCAATGACGGGAGGCATAAGTTGCCGGCTTTGCGTCAACGTCCTGACAGGCAGACATTCAATGACATCAAAAGAGAGAATCCTGGCTGCGTTGCAGAACAAACCGGTAGATCACATTCCGTTCTGTCCGTTTCTGGCCTATGTATGGGAGCACTTCCCGCCTGAGATTCAGAACCGCGGGCAACTTGATTTTCACCACCGTATCGGCGCGGACCCATTGTGGCGCGGCGCCCCCTGCCCTGTCTACACCACCCACCCGTCCGAACTGAAGTATGTGAGTACGGACAAAGATGGCCGAACAGAAGATGAAATCATCACTCCAAAGGGAACGTTGCGGCAGGCATGGGCAAGAAGCGAGAGCGGCAACACAAGCTTTCTAGTTGAGCACCTTCTCAAGACCGAACAGGACTTCAAAGTCCAGATGTGGATTGAGGAAAACACCACGATGGTCTACGACCCGACTCACGTCAACAATCACTTCGCCGGAGACGGACGGGAAGGATTGTCGCTGGGCATGCTGATCCCGCGCTCAAAGTCGGCTTTCCAGAATCTGGTCGAGCACCTGGTCGGGACCGAAGAGCTGGCATACGCGCTGGCCGATTTCCCGGACACGGTCGAGGCTCTCTGGCGAATCATGGTTGCCCGTGACCTCGAGGCGGTGAAACTCGCTGTAAAGTCGCCATATTCCCACTTCATTACATGGGAAGATTCCAGTACGCAGAACTATTCGCCAAGCCAGTACGATGCCTATATCGGTTCTGAAATCGGTCAGTGGTGCGATATTCTTACCGGGAGTGGAAAACATTATTCACAGCACGCCTGCGGCCATGTTGCGGCGCTAGTCGGCCGGATGAAAGCGCACGGAGTTCACTGCGTCGAAAGCATTTCGCCGCCACCGACCGGCAACATCACCATTCGCGAAGCGCGCAAGACTATAGGTTCATCGATGGGGATCATCGGCGGCATAGAGCCAATCCAATTTCTAGCCCTATCCGAAAAGCAGCTGAAGCCCTACGTGGAGTCCGTCATCAGGGATGGCGCCGGCGGCCCCTTTGTGCTTGCCAACTCCGACTCCTGTCCGCCAGGCGTTTCGATCAGCAAATTCGAACTGGTCGCCGACATCGCCAGGAATACAAAAGGGTGAACCTGAGGTGCCTCAATAATGCGGTGGACCTCCCGGCGTCCTTGCGGCACTGAGGGCAAAATTCAGGCTCCTGCCGCGTCCATCGGCTGACAGACGGCAGGGAGCCTCGATCCCGTGACTGAGGCCGCTCAATAATGCTGTCAATAAACTGGACAGCAGGTGAAAATAGTCGTAGGCATCTCGCTTGGTTGGAGAATAGTGAAGAGGAAACCTTAAGGAGGGATCATGTCGAATAAGTGGACGCTGGTAATGACGGGTGTCGTTGTGGCCGTTCTGAGTCTTTGCCAGGTTGGCGCAAAGGCCGCAGAGGCAGTGAAGGACAAGAAGCCGGTTCCCGTAAAAGCGAATACAACAACAAAGGTTGAGGTCCAGAAGACCGAGGCAACAATGGTCTTCTCTGATCCATCAAGAGATCCCACAAGGGCGGCGGCCGGTGGCGTCAGGTGGTTCTGGCCTACGCACATGAGAAATTTCGAGCGGAGAAAGGCCGGGAATATCGATCTGGCATTTCTTGGCGACTCCATCACTCAGGGATGGCCGGGCGATTTATTCGGCAAGTCTTACGGGAAGCTCAACGCGGTGAACTTCGGTTGCGGCGGCGACAAAATCCAAAACTTGCTCATGCGACTTGAAGGTGATGACGGCGAATTGAAGGGAACATCACCCAAAGTGATCGTGCTGCTTATCGGCATTAACAATATGGGCGATAATTCCGCCGAGGAAATCGCATACGGAATCGACAATATGGTGAAACGCCTGATGAAGGAATGCTCCAAGTCAAAGATTCTGGTCCTTGCCATTCTCCCAACAAGGGACGGCATCAGCGACAAGATGAAGGCGACAAACAAGCTCATAGCCAAACTCGACAACGGAAAGGCCGTCCGGTTTCTCGATATGGGTCCGAAGTTCATGGGCAAGGACGGCAAAGTCCTCGAAGGGGTGCACAGCGACGGCGTACACCTTACCCATAAGGGTTACGAGATCTGGGTAGAGGCCATGAATCCACTTCTCATGGAGATGATGGGAAGCAGTGCTGCGAAGCATGAAAAGCCGGGATCAAAGTGATCACGGCGACAAGAATACTGATTCACCTTCTGGTCATGGTCGCTTTTGCAGTCAGTATTCAGGCCGTGGAACTCCATGTTGCCACCTCTGGCAAGGATACTGATCCCGGCACCAAGGCGGCCCCGCTCCGCACGATCCAGCGGGCCGCCAGCCTCGCACAACCGGGAGATGTTATTACCGTGCGCGGAGGCACTTATCGCGAAAGGATTTCCCCGCCGCGCGGCGGCGAATCAGACGCGAAGCGTATCGTATATCAGGCGGCGCAGGGAGAGACGGTCGAGATCAAGGGCTCGGAAATCGTAAAGAACTGGGTAAAGGTGCAGGACAATGTCTGGGAGGTGACCATCCCCAACACGTTCTTCGGCAGCTTCAATCCATACAACGACCTCATTCATGGCGACTGGTTCAAAGCCAAAAGGCGACAACATCACACCGGTGCTGTCTACCTGAACGGCGAATGGCTCACCGAGGCCGCTGCACTCGATGCTGTACTGAAACCTGTCGGTGATACAGCGCTCTGGTTTGGACAGGTGGATCAGACCAACACGACAATCCGGGCGCAGTTCAAGAGTGTTGATCCCAATACGCAACTTGTTGAGATCAACGTGAGACAGTCTGTATTCTATCCGGAAAAGCCGGGTATGAACTTCATCAGCGTGCGCGGCTTCACAATGCGCCACGCGGCCACGCCATGGGCGCCGCCAACGGCTGAGCAGATCGGCCTGATCGGCACCCACTGGAGCAGAGGTTGGATAATTGAGAACAACGTGGTCAGCCACTCAGTATGTTCCGGAATAGCCCTCGGCAAGTATGGTGACGAGTGGGACAACAAGTCGGCCAATTCCGCCGAGGGTTACGTCAAAACAATCGAACGCGCACTCTCGAACGGATGGAACAAGGCAACGATCGGACATCACCTCGTCCGCAGCAACACAATCTCCCACTGCGAGCAGACTGGCATAGTCGGAAGTCTGGGGGCTGTGTTCAGCCGCATCACCGGCAACACCATCCATGACATACACGTGCGTCAGTTATTCTCCGGCGCCGAGATGGCTGGGATCAAGCTCCACGCAGCCATAGATGTCGAGGTCAGCGGCAATCACATCTACCGGGTCGGTTCGTGGGGTATCTGGCTCGACTGGATGGCCCAGGGAACCCGCATCTCCGGCAACCTGCTTCATGACAACGGACGTGAAGATCTGTTCATGGAAGTTGATCATGGCCCCTTTCTGGCGGACAACAACATATTCCTGTCGGCCGGATCGCTTCTTGATCGCACGTCTCAGGGCGGCGCGTATGTTCACAACCTTTTTGCCGGGGCTATGAGTTTCGGCGGAGGCGACGGCCGTCAGACCCCTTTCCACAAGGCTCATTCCACAGAAATTGCCGGACTGCGCGATAATCCGCAAGGAGACGACCGCTACTACAACAACCTGTTCCTGGATCGCGGCAACCTCGGTTCATACGACAATGTGACATTGCCTGTATGGATGGACGGCAATGTCTTCATCAAAGGCGCCATGCCCTCCAGGCATGAATCAAGGCCGCTCCTCAAGCCGGACTTCGATCCGGCTCTCAAGTTTATAGAGAAGTCCGACGGATGCAGCCTGGAGATGAATTTTGACCAGACATGGATCACTGAACGTGTTCGCAAACTGGTTACCACCGAGCTGCTCGGCAGGGCTGCCATCCCGAATCTTCCCTATGAACAACCCGACGGTACACCGATCAGGGTCAATTCCGACTACTTCGGCAAACAGCGGAACGAGGCCAATCCGACGCCCGGTCCGTTCGAGACTCCCGGCCATGGCAGCCTCAAATTCAAAGTGCGAAATAACTAAGAAACAACACCTTGATCTTCTGCATTTGCTGTGCTAGTTCCCTTCAAAAGAGTTGAGTGTTTCTGTCAACTTGCGCCATGAAGCCAATTATGAAATCACAATTCAGCAACTGCCTGGTAGGCGTGCTCCTTGCTCTTGGGTGCGGGTTGATTGCTTTTGCAGAATCTGACGGTCCTGATTCCATTGATACTTCCATGAACGCTGACGGGAGCAGGTTCACTGTCACTGCGCCGGACACGATGGCATTCCTGGCCGATTTTTCAGCAACTATCCAGATTGACGGCAAACCCCGGGTACTGTCTTCACTGGCCGGCATGACAGTCAGTCAGACCAATAGTTACCAGGAGGCAACTCCTTTCGGTCCGGCCGAGATTACAGAAACGAGTTTCTGTTTTGAGAACGAGAAGATCGACCTGCTGTTCCGCCTCGGCAGGGTACAGGGAATGCCGGGCGTGATGGCGCAAGCCGGGATCCGGAACACCGGCGAGGATCCGGTTATTCTTCTTTCAGTAACACCGGCGTCACTGGCTGGCCAGCTGATTGGCAACCCGTCAGAGTGGCTGATAACCTCATTAAACAAGGGTGGCTTCATGGCCCCGAACCAGCCATCTGCTGTCGCGATCGGGGACATCCGGGAGCAACTGCAGATTCATGAGTACGGGGGCATCTATCGCAAGAACGGTACCGGCTTGTTCTTCGGACCGATCGGGACGCCAACCGCATATGTGAATGCCGGGTTCACTCACCGTCGTGACGGCAAGATCCTGCTGGATCTGCAGAGCGATAT
>JBAXMA010000060.1:0-12077 GCA_037134535.1 bacterium | reverse complement strand
CCGCGACAAATATCTTCGGGTAAGGAGTCTGCTAGCGTATGGAGAATAGTACTGCGTGTGTCCCGTCGACCGGGATCGTGACAAAAGACGACGAACCTCCGCTTACAGGTAAGCGTTGCTCCGGATCTACCCCCAACCACTCGCCATGCGAGTCAATCTCTCCCACGCTCAGGGCCCTTGCAGAAGTTCCGGAATGGAAAGACTGGCAATGGCAGTTGCGAAACCGTATCCGGAGCATGTCCAGGCTGACGGAATGTTTCCCGAAACTGAAAATTACCGGGGAGACATTGAAGGCAGCGGAGAAGTTTCCGCAAGCCATCACGCCATACTATGCGGCCCTCGTGAGGAAGATGGATTTGTCGGATCCGATACTTCAAATGTCCGTGCCGCAGGGACGGGAGCTTTGTAATCCCGACTTTCTGACGGAGGATCCGCTTGCTGAAGAAACGCATATGCCGATCCCCGGTCTGGTTCACCGGTATCCGGATCGCGCGCTTTTCCTTGCGACCAGTGCATGTGCGGTATACTGCAGGCATTGTACCAGAAAACGTGTCACAGGTGCACGCGAGTCCCGGGTTTCGGCGTCCCGCTTGAAGCAGACAGTGGAGTATCTCCACGCGCATCCCGGGATCAAGGATGTTGTTGTATCGGGAGGCGACCCCCTCACCATGTCCGATTCCGCCATCGAGGCGATCATTTCCGCACTGCGCTCGGTACCGTCTGTGGAAGTGATCCGGATCGGAACAAGAACGCCCGTTACTCTCCCATATCGCATTACCGATGAACTGGTGGAGCGGCTCCGCAAATATCATCCAATCTGGGTCAACACTCATTTCAATCACCCCTGTGAGATAACGCCGGAGTCGGCCGAAGCATGCAGGCGTCTCGCTGATGCCGGCTTCCCCCTGGGTAATCAGTCGGTCCTATTGCGGGGAATCAATGACAATCACTCAATCATGGAAGAGCTCCTACGCGGACTCATCCGGATGCGCGTGCGACCTTACTATTTGTTCCAGTGTGATCTTGTTGCAGGAGTCGAACATTTCCGGACGCCGTTGTCGCGAGGAATCGAGATTATGGAGCATCTGCGCGGCAGATTGAGCGGTCTGGCGATTCCGACATTCGTGGTTGATCTGCCAGACGGATGCGGCAAAGTACCGGTTCTGCCGGATTACGTGGTTTCAAAGACGCTCACGAACACGGTTTTCAGGAATAGCACCGGTTTACACGCAAACTATCCTGAACCGGTGGCGGGAGAGCCGGACTCCTGCGGCAGTGAGATTACCTCTGAGCCGGGCACAGGCGACACTACCTTCGGCAGTGCACCGCGAAATCCCGAATTACGACGGCGAAAACAGTGTCGCTCTTGTTGAGGTGAACGGTGTCCAGAAAACGCATTCCCAAGGGCCTTCGCATCGGCCTTGTCTACGATCTCAGGGTTGAATACCTTGCTGATGGCTATTCAGAAGAAGAAGTGGCGGAGTTTGATTCCGAAGAAACGATTCTGGAACTCTGCAAGGCGATTCGCTCTCTGGGATGCCGCGTTGACCGGATCGGGAGTGCCAGGGCGTTGTGCGAGCGACTAGTTGCAGGAGACCGGTGGGATCTGGTGTTCAGTATTGCGGAGGGCGTGTGCGGGCGGTCCAGAGAGGCGCAGGTACCGGCAATACTTGAACTCTATGGAGTTCCCTGCACATTTTCGGATCCACTCACGTGTGCAACCACCCTCGACAAGGCAGTTGCCAAGACAATTGTACGCGGATCGGGACTCAGGACATCTGATTTTTGCGTTGTACGGGTACCGGAGGACGTGGCTTCGGTCCGGCTGAAACTTCCACTTTTTGCAAAGCCTGTGGCTGAGGGTACCGGCAAGGGCATTGACGTCCACTCGTTGATAAAATCCAGGCAGGACCTGGATATAGTTTGTCGTGCTCTTCTGAAGAGGCTGGGTCAGCCGGTGCTGGTGGAGGAGTTTCTGCCCGGGCGGGAATTCACGGTCGGGATTATCGGAACAGGTAGAAAGGCCCGGGTGGTTGGAACGATGGAAGTTGAAGTTCTGCCGGAATCGGGCAGGAAGATCTATTCTTTCGACATGAAGGAGCGCTGTGAGGATCTTGTACGATACTCGCCGCTTCGTGAACGCAAGCTGCGCGGCTCGGTGGAGAGGCTGGCTCTTGACTGTTATACGGCGCTCGAATGCCGGGATGGGGGTCGGGTTGATGTGCGACTGGATGCCGCAGGAAGGGCGCATTTTCTGGAAGTGAATCCGATTCCAGGGCTGCATCCCACGCACTCTGACCTGCCGATGATTGCGACACAGCAGGGCATGAGTTATGCCGAACTCATTGGTTCCATTATCGAAAGCGCTCTGTGCCGGCAACCCAATGAATGAAGTCATTCTGACGGCCTGCAAACTGACCGAGCTACTTGACATCGGCACCGATTTCTAGCAGACTACGGCCAATACTTAACAATGGAGTCCGGTTACGGTACCTTTTCCTGGGGAATCATTTTGAAGCGATACCTGATTCAATGTCTGATGGTGGCTGTCCCGATCGCGTTGACCGGTGCAGGATGTGCCTCGTTATCGAAGGATATGCAGCCAGAATACGCGGTTGCAGGCGGGAACGTTATTGACACCATCTTTTATACCAACGGAAACAAGAAAGCCGAGAGAGTGCTCCTGTACGGTGTTCCAAATGGTACATCCACGATATGGTACGCAAGCGGGCAGAAAATGAGCGAGGTAGTCTTGCTGCGCGGGGAGAAAGAAGGGACGGAATTTCTCTGGTGGGAAAACGGAAAGCCCTGGAGTGAGTGTGGCTATCAGGCTGGTAAGAAACAGGGGCCTTTCAAGGAATGGAACCAGGTTGGTCAGCAAGTACTTGAGTACACATACGTGAATGATCTGCTTGAGGGCGCATATACAGCGTGGTGGGACAACGGGCAGAAGAGGGCCGAGGGCATGTATGCAAGGGGTCAGCGTGTCGGCATGTGCAAAGAATGGAATGAGAAGGGTGAAATAGTGCTCGAGGTCGATTACCCCATGATTATCATGGACGCGGCACCATCAGCAAATCCCGGCGTCAATGCCGCACCAGCGGCCCCTGTCGAAGAACTACCCGCCGCTGCGCCAGATGCACCACCTGCCGAAGTGGAGAAGCCAGTTGCTGCTCCGGCTGCTGAAGCAGTTGCTGCCCCGGCAGCTCTATGACGGGAACTGCATGAATAGAATAGATTCCAGCCTCCTGAAGCTTCTTGTGTGTCCAGCATGCAGGACCTCGGTACTTGAGGCCGGGGATTCTCTCCTTTGCTCTAATTCTTCCTGTGGTCTGGCCTACCCTGTCAGGAATGATGTTCCAATAATGCTGGTTGAAGAAGCCAGCCAGTCTAAAGGCAGTTCACCGTGTGCGGCAGCGGCCGACTGATTGAGTTCGAACGGATCAGATTTGCTCCTTTGGATACCTCGATCGTGGTTGAAGTAAGTAACACATATACTGGAGACAAGCCCAAAGCATCCGCGCTGGAAAGCGCCGGGCGACTGGTCGGTACAGGCATGCTGAGCATTGTAATGCCGGCTCACAACCTGGGACCGCGGATTGCCATCAATGTCAGGGCTGTGCAGGCGGTGTTCAAGGGTCGGATTCCCTTTGAAATCGTCGTTGTTGACGATGGAAGTTCTGACAATACCGGCGAAGAACTCCGGAAGGTCGCAGCAGAAGTGTCGGAACTGAAGCCGGTCTGCCTCGTGAAGAATGTTGGAAAAGGCCTTGCGGTAATGCACGGCTTTGAAATGTCCTGCGGGTCATACGTCCTGTTCCTTGATGGGGATCTTGATTTGCCACCATCTCAGGCATTCGAGTTCTTTGAAGTAATGGAGAAGAACCAGGCCGATATCGTCATTGGTTCGAAGCTTCACAAGGAGTCGGTGATTGGTTCGTATCCCTGGCACCGCAGGATTACTACCGCCATTTACTATGCCATGGTAAAGATCCTGATTGGTCTTCCGGTGCGTGACACGCAGACTGGCATAAAGCTGTTCCGGCGCGAAGTGCTGCAATGGACGGTGCCGCGCATGCTGGTCAAGCAGTTTGCGTTCGATCTTGAGCTGCTGGCGATTGCTCACGAGAAGGGATTCCGTATTGCAGAAGCGCCGGTGTCACTCAGTTTCCAGGGAACGTGGGGATGCCTGTCACTGGGATCGGTTCGTCAGATTGTTCATGATACACTTGCCGTGTTCTATCGCTTGCGGCTGCTGCGATACTATCAGTCTATACCGGACAACCGGATGCCTGAGCCGCCGCCCACCGTTTCAATAATCATCGCATTTCCGTCTCCCACCGGCTATCTGGATCAGTGTCTGGAGGCTATTGGCAGACAAACCTGGCGGAACTACGAGGTCATTCTTCTGCCTGATGAGGCATCCGCCCAAGAGTGGCCCGCCCACGTACGGGTATTTCCGACAGGACGATGCCGGCCTGCCGAGAAGCGCAACATCGGTATCAAGCACGCCAGGGGCGAGATCATTGCTTTCATAGATGACGATGTGATTCCGGTGGAAGACTGGTTGAAGCGTGCGGTGGTTCATTTTTCCAAACCGGACATAGTTGCAGTCGGCGGACCGGCCTCCTCGCCGCATGATGATCCATTCCTGGCAGTGCTCAGTGGCGATGTTTATGCCAATCCGCTCGTGTCGGGCCAGCATCGGCGCCGTTATGTGCCGGTTCGCGTGTGCGAGGTGGATGATTTTCCCAGTTGCAACCTCTTCATGAGAAGAGACGTAGTGATACAGCTCGGAGGGTTCCGAACTGATTTCTGGCCTGGCGAAGACACATATATTTGTCTTGAGATCGTTAAAAGACTGAAAAAGAAGATTGTCTACGATCCGCGCGTGGAGGTTTTGCATCACCGGCGCAAGCTGTTTCTTGCCCATCTCAGGCAGATTGGCCGATATGCCCTGCATCGGGGTTACTTTGCACGGCATTTCCCCGAAACATCACGGAAGCTGTCCTATGCCATGCCGTCTTTGTTTGTTCTTGGAATTGTTTTCGGCGGGATTGCATCCGTGGTTTCGCCGATGTGTCGCTATCTTTATCTTGGTGTTCTGATGTTGTACGCACTGATAACGTTTGTTTCGTGCGTCCAGTGGAGTCCTGTGGCCTGGGTGCTTACATGGCTGGGTGTAATGTCAACGCACATCTGGTATGGCATCCGGTTTATGGCCGGTTTGCTTGCGTGGAGACTGCCGGGTGAAGTGCAGAAGTTTGACCATCCGTCGGAAATGAAGTAATGAAGCAGGAGTCTGCTCAGAAACCAGAAACAAAACGCCTTCTGAGCAGTTACGCAGCAGGTACAGCATGCATAACAGGAAATTATTGACACAGTACGGACCAGCCGGGCCGATGCGGGAGATTTCATGAAAGTAGCCATTGCGTTTCCGCCGATTCCCTCGGAGAAGGGAGTCCCGTTGCTGTCCCAGAACCGGCAGTTCCAGTGGTTCAATGAAGCGACCTACATTTTTCCGGTTGTGCCGGCCTACGCGGCAACCATGGCAAGCAAGGCAGGGCATGAAGTCATCTGGCTCGACGGGATAGCTGGCGCCTGGACCGAAGAAGAGTTTCTGCTCAAAGTCCTTGCAGCGCAGCCTGACGTGATGCTGATCGAAACAAAAACCCCGGTTGTCAAGGCGCACTGGCGGTGGATAGCGAGGCTGAAAGAACGGATCCCTTCTGCCAGACTGGTACTGGTGGGAGACCACGTAACAGCCCTGCCGGCCGAGAGTTTCGAGAAGAGCCCGGTAGATTATGTTCTGACCGGTGGTGATTATGATTTTCTGCTCATAAATCTCCTCGCCCACCTGAAGGACAAAGCGGATCTGGAGCCGGGCATCTGGTACCGGGACGGGGACAGGATCGGGAACTCCGGACAATTTGTGTGCGGGCATGATCTCGGTAAAGTTCCATGGATTGACCGTGACATTGCCCACTGGGATCTTTACAGCGTGAAGAACGGCAACTTCCGCAAGACGCCAGGTGCCTACATGATGAGCGGGCGCGATTGCTGGCATGGGAAGTGCACCTTCTGTTCATGGACCACCCTTTACACGAATTACCGGATCAGAGATCCGATTGATGCTGTAAATGAAATAGGCGATCTGATCGAGCGGTATGGTGTCAGAGAAGTGATGGATGACACAGGCACCTTCCCCACCGGAGAGTGGCTTCGCACTTTCTGCAAGGCGGTTATTGAACGAGGTTACAACAAGCGGATCAGCATAGACTGCAATATGCGGTTTGGTGCGCTTGGGATTGACGACTACCGGTTGATGAAGGAGGCCGGATTCCGTTTTGTGCTGTTCGGATTGGAGTCGGCGAATCAAGCGACTTTGGACAAACTGCAGAAGGGTCTGCGGGTTGAAGACATTCTAAAAGGGGCCGAAGATGCCTCACGGGCCGGGCTGGCGGTTCACGTCACCGTCATGTTCGGCTACCCGTGGGAAGGATCGGCCGATATTGCCAGGACTGTCAAGCTGGCCCGCGAGCTGATGATCCGCGGATTTGCTCACTCGTTGCAGGTCACCCTGGTCATCCCCTACCCCGGGACACCGCTGTTCAAGGAATGCGACGAGAAGGGTCTGGTGATGACTCATGACTGGGATGAGTTCGATATGCGCAGGGCAGTGATGAAGAGTGGCGCGAGCGAAGAGGAAATCAAGGCCGCTATCCGTATGGTTTACCGCTCATATTTTCATCCGCTGTCGTTGTGGTACAGACTCGCTCATGTCCGGCGTCTGTTCGATGACTTCAGATACTATTGGCGGGGATTATTCCGTATCGTCGGCCATCTTCGCGACTTTGGCCGGTGATCCGGCCGCGGGCTAGACTTCAATGTTCTGTCCCGAGAGTACGCCGCCGGATATGATCATCTTGAAAGCCTCTTCCACAGAGAGCCCGGTTTCATGAATCTCATTAGCGGCCACGAACAGGAGAAATCCTGTTGTCGGATTTGGTGCCGCAGGGACAAAAACCTTATAGACCCGATTCCCTGATTTATCATCGAACGTGCCAGTTACAAACCCGAGCGACTTTACGCCAGCGCGCGGGAACTCGATAAGAACCACAGACTTGAAGGCGTTGCGGTTCGATGAAGAAATGGCATCAACCACCTGTTTGGAGACCGAGTAGATGCTTTTGATGACGGGGATTTTGAGAATAAGGCCTTCGCCCAGCGTGATGAGCCGTTTACCGAGGATGTTTGTGGTGATGAGACCGATGAGATAGACGAGAATGACAAAGATGGCAAATGACACCGCCTGAATGACCCTGTCGCTGGTCATCCCGTCACCTATTGCCCATCCCAGCGCCATGCGCACGGGTTCAGCCACGAAGGATGCGGTTGCATTGAAGACAAAACTGAGGGTCAGCACGGTGATACCAATCGGCACCATTACAAATAGGCCCGAGATCAACCGGCGGCGGACGTGGCGTCCAATTGTTCTTATTGTGTTCATAAATCAGGAATTCAGACGGCCCTATCTACTCGGCTCCGTCCCAGCAGTAGGTGCAGAGTTGTTCTTTGGGAAGACCAATAGCGGTCACGAGGTCGTCGAGGCGCTGGTAGCGCAGGGTTGTGAGTTTCAGTCTCGAGCAGATGTTGTCCACCATCATGGAATACTTTTTCGTAGACGAGTCGGCGTACTCATCGAGAGCGGGCTGGGAAGATGGCCCTTCTATTTCGATTATGGCTTTGCGTGCGGCGAGGTCCAGTTCTGACTTTGATCTTGAGAAGTTCAGGAACTTACACCCGTAGACCAGTGGCGGGCATGCGGGCCGCATATGGACTTCCTTTGCGCCATAATCAAACAGCCGTGCAATGATATCCTGCAGCTGGGTTCCGCGAACGATGGAATCCTCGCAGAACACAAGCCGTTGGCCGTCGATGAGTTCCCGTATGGGCAACAATTTCATCTGAGCCACCAGGTTGCGGGTGGTCTGGTCCTGCGGCATGAAGCTCCTGGGCCAGGTGGGCGTGTATTTTACGAACGGGCGCTTGAATGGAATGCCGGCTTCCATTGCATAGCCAATGGCGTGGGCAATTCCGGAATCGGGAATGCCAGCGGCGCAGTCGGCCTTTACTGTGTCACGCCGTGCAAGCATGGCACCACACCGGTTTCTGACCACTTCGGCGTTTATTCCCTCGTACGACGATGAAGGATAACCATAGTAGACCCACAGAAAAGAGCATATCTGCAACTTGTTTTCAGGCGGGAGTTTGCACTCAGCGCCATCTGCGGTCAAGAGTACCACTTCGCCCGGTCCCAGATAGCGATCAATCTCGAAATCCCTGTTCGGAAATGCGCTGGTTTCAAGAGTAGCAGCGTAGGCTCCGGCTTTCCTGCCAAGTATCACCGGGGTCCTGCCTAGGAGGTCCCGTGCGACGTAAATGCCGGCGTTTGTCAGAAGAATCATGGAGCAGGAGCCCTCAATGGCTTCCTGTGCTGCCCGAATGCCTGCGGTGAATGTGGTTTCCTGGTTAATGAGTGTTGCAACGAGCTCTGTGGGATTCACCTCGCCATGAGCCATTTCTGAAAAGTGGGTAGACCGCCTTCTGAACGCCAACTCGGTGAGTTCTTTGAGATTGTTGATCACGCCGACTGTTGCGATGGCGTAGGTGCCAAGATGTGAGCCGATGATCAGCGGCTGATCCTCGAAATCACTTATTATGCCGATTCCGCTGTTACCTGTCATCATCTTGATGTCGTGTTCAAATTTTGTGCGGAACTGGGAGTTGGTGATATCGTGGATGTATCGTGTTAAGTCGTTCCCGTTCTTTGCCACGAGACCGCCACGCATGGTTCCGAGATGTGAATGATAATCTGTTCCATAGAAAAGATCCGTCACGCAATCCGTCTTTGAAATTACACCGAAGAAGCCGCCCATAATATATCCTTCCTAGTTGGTCGCTCCCGTAATGTTCAAAAGCATCAAGTGTGTGATGGCATGAGTTTGTAGGCCGCATGCGAACTGGAGCCAAGCACTGATCCATACACTCGTTCGGTTCCAAACGTCAACAGCAAAAAGTGCGATGAATAACTGGTTTGACAGCAGTGCAGATTTCGCTATGCTTAGAGTTGTCGTGATTATCAATTGGTATTACTGCGTTTGAGTGGCGTTTATAGAAGGAGGCAGCATGAGAGCGAGACATTTATTCATAGCAGCCATGTTCGCTATATGTTCGGCAACTGTTGCACACGCACTTGACCGTGACGCCAGAGTGATCGGCCAGGCGGGCGTGGAAGTAATATCGTATAAAGACATGGATGCGGCGCGCGTAGTGTTTTGGGATGAAACGGCGCTTAATCTTGAGCGGGATTGGGCAGTGGTTGCGGGAGCCGGGATCGGAGAATTCTTCGGTTCAGGGGGTAATGAAAAGCAGGGGATGTATTTTGTGGCACTTGGAGCAAAATGGTATCCGCAACCAACCACGAGTATTCAGTTGCTAGGCTCATGCGATTGGGCTGGTGCCGGAGGCGGATTTCGTTTGATCGGCGGCACGGCCGCACTTGAGCACCGGTTCGTAACAGAACAAGGGGCCCTCTCGCCGTTCATAGTGGGCAGCGCTTCGATTCAGAAGGCACTGACAGATCCCTGGGCTGTTGACCAGGAAGCGTTTACGTGCCTGACATTTAAAGCCGGTGTCGGCTGTGATCTGATTATGAATAGCGATGTAACACTAGTGATGCAGGCGACGTTTGCCGACTCTCAGGCATCTAAGGCGCATCTTGATCGGAATTTTGCTGACGGATGGACCGGAACAATCGCATTGAAATACTTCTGGTTCTAGTTATGGCCATAAGTGCTTGATGAGCAGCTAATTACATAAGATTAGTTCTGTTTGCCTCGCTTAATTGTCAGCGCAAGTATTGAGATATCTGTTGGATTGACTCCCGATATGCGAGATGCTTGCCCAAGACTTATTGGCTTTATCAGTGTAAGTTTTTCTCGTGATTCTCGCCTGAGACTTGAGATAGTCCTATAATCTATCCATGACGGAATGATTTGCTGTTCAAGTAGCTGCATTTTAGCGATCTGCTGATTCTCTCGCACTATATACCCTTCATACTTGGCGCAGATCTCTATTTGTTCTATGACCTCGGCCGAAAGAGTCAAGAGTGCTCCAGGGAGCGTGCGATATGTAATGTCCGGTCGGCGCAAGACTTGTAGCAGAGTGGCACCGCCTGTGTGTCGTACCACTGACAGTCGTTGCAGTTCATTCCGGATTTCCACGATCATTGACTTGGACTGCTGAAGATGCGATTGCGAGACCATGCCGAGTTCTTCAGCTGTTTCACAAAGCCTGAATCGCGCATTATCCTGTCTGAGAACCAGACGATGCTCGGCGCGGGATGTGAACATGCGATACGGCTCCTCCGTGCCCTTTGTTACAAGGTCATCGATCATCACCCCTATATAGGATTCATGTCGCAGCATCGTGATTTGTGGCAGAGTCCTGACTTTTCGGGCGGCATTTACTCCCGCAATGAAACCTTGACCTGCAGCTTCTTCGTATCCAGTGGTACCATTGATCTGGCCAGCAAGGAAGAGGCACTCACAGAGTTTGGTTTCCAGTGTTGGGAATAGCTGAGTCGGGTCAATGTAGTCATATTCGATTGCATAAGCCCATTTCAGCACTTTGGCGTGTTCGAAGCCCGGAATTGAATGAAGCATCTCCAACTGTACATCTTCGGGCAAACTATTCGATATACCATTTGGATAGATCGACGTCGTTTCCCGGCCCTCTGGCTCCACAAAGACATGATGCTGCTCTTTATCGGCAAATTTGACAACTTTATCCTCAAGCGATGGGCAGTATCTTACGCCTGTACCCTCGATAAAGCCTCCGTAGAGCGAACTCTTGTGTAGATTTCTGCGAATGATGTCATGGGTTGCTTGTGTAGTGTGTGTGATAAAGCATGGAAGTTGTGGCCTTGTCAAAGGCCAAGGGCGCCTGGGATCATGGGCGTGTTCCACGTGGAACAATGCAGTTTGATTCTTGTCGTGTTCCACGTGGAACAGTTCCCACTCTTTCCTTGCGGCATCGGAGAAAAATGGAGGTGGGACGACTCCCGGCTGGATTTGCATTTTTGTGTAATCAAGGCTGCTTGAGAGCAGTCTGGCTGGTGTACCGGTCTTGAGTCGCCCGATTTTGAGGCCAAGATTACGCAAGGAGTCACTCAATTCCGCTGAAGCCGCTTCACCATTGCGGCCACCAGAGGTCGATTTGTTGCCGATATGGATAGTGCCATGCAGGAATGTGCCGGCCGTGACAACAATCGCCTTACAGAGAATAGTAGTACAGTCGGCTAATCGGACGCCATATAGACGTCCGCCCCGTGTAAGTAGCTCGGCAGCAGTGCTCTCCACTATGGAGAGATTTGCGGTATTCTCCAGTACGGCTCTCATTCTTGAAGAATAGGCTTCTTTATCGCACTGAACTCTATTTGATCGAACGGCTGGACCTTTGCGAGTATTTAGGACTCGGAACTGAATTCCTGTATAGTCTGCGTTGCGAGCCATCTCGCCACCTAGTGCATCTAATTCAAATACAATGTGAGACTTTGCAATGCCTCCAATAGAGGGATTACAGGACATTCGTCCTACCGCTGCGGCTTCCATTGTAACCAAGGCAGTGGCAACTCCAAGACGCGCAGAAGCCAGTGCGGCTTCACAGCCTGCATGGCCACCGCCTATAACTATGACATCAAAGGACGTGATAATATGCTCTACTTTCCTATGCAAAAGCGGGAAAAGATCTGCTCCAGGAGATCATCGTAGTAAGTGCGCCCTGTTAATGCAGCCAGATCCTCAGCTGCAGACCGAAGAAGAGACACTGCAGGCACAAGCGCATCCTCGCTGCTTTCAGACAGCAGATTTGAGGCATCTGACACATTCTTTACAGCCGCCAGAATGATCTGCCGATGACGCTCAGAGATGGTTACCCGTACTGGTCCAATAGTATATTTTGCAAGTGCGCCAGCAAGAGTTGTTCTCAAGTTATGAACATCCCCTCTATTTAAC
>JBAXMA010000059.1:0-12142 GCA_037134535.1 bacterium | reverse complement strand
GGTACGCTATGCCGCGCATCCTGGCGATACAGTGGCCCGGCTCCATCTCCAGATGAGTCCGCTTGCCCGACACCTGAAGGAGGCGCGGAACTTGGACGAGCTGCCGGTCATGGTCCTGTCTTCCGTGCACGAACGCGGTTTTGCCGGTACACTGCGGGAATGGGGCACCCTGCTGGACGAACTTGATGCCTTCGGCCGGCAGCGCCTGCGTGAACTGCTTGCTGCCGCGGAGGAATTTGACGCATCCGGTGTCCGTGATGCCGATACTTTTGCGAGCTATATCAATGCATACAAGGTCAATGCCGGTGCCGCTGCCGGAACGGTCCGCGTGATGACCGTTCACCAGGCAAAGGGGCTGGGATTTGACCTGGTTATAGTGCCGTTTGCCTCAGCCGCCAAGAGCTTCGGGCGGCCACGTGAAACCAAGTTTCTTGCCGGGCAGGACTGGGTACTCTCTCAACCGAACGGTCTGGTCATGGCGGGTGCGGCCGGGAGGCCTCTCGCTGCGTTGGACGCATGCCGCTCCGAGGAGAACTTTGGCCAGCTCTGTGTGCTTTATGTGGCGCTTACTCGTGCCAGTGATGCGTTATACATGATTATTCCCACAAAGCCTGCGAAAAGGTCGGTAGTGCGACCTGCGGACCTGTTGTGTGACCGGTTGGCGATGGATGGTGCCAAAGGCGCAGGTCCGGGTGGCCTGCCTCAACTCTTTGCTGCTGGTGACAGTGAGTGGTACAAGAAGCCGCGAAAGAAGGATAATCAAGGCGATAAGACACCGCAGTCTGCTCAGGTCAAGGTCGCGTTAGCCGCGGAAGTAACGCGACGTGAGCCGTCCAAGGAGCATACCGAAGGACGCGCGTTCCCGGCGCAGTGGTTGTTCAAAACGGATGCTGGCGATGTTCGAGACTTCGGTTCCGCGATCCACCGTCTCTTTGAGAAGATCGAGTGGATTGAGGGTGTAGACGTTGAGCGAGTCGTCGCCGCATGGAGGGCGGAGTCGCCAGAGCCAGCGGTCTTCCTCGCCGACGTGGAGCGTCAATTCCGAGCCTGTCTGGCTAACGCAGAAGTACGGCGAAAGTTGTCAAAACCAGCCAGCGCAGGGCAGGCTGAGGTCTGGAGGGAAGCGTCATTCAATCTGGTACTGGAGTCGGAGGGCGAACGGTATCTTGTGAGCGGGCGATTTGATCGCCTTGTGGTTGAGCGCGATGGTGCTGGCAAGCCTGTGCATGCCACAGTGTTTGACTTCAAGAGCAATCGCGTTGAAAAGGAGGCTGATTTGTCTGAAGCGGCGGATGGTTATGCCAGTCAGATGGCAGACTACGCCTGTGCCGCCGCCCGTCTGCTCTCTCTGCCGGTCGGACAAGTCACCACAGTTCTTCTCTTCACCCGTACCAGTTGGATGAAGGTGGGCTGAAACGCGTCGAGGAACACGGGCGAAGTTTGCCGCTTCAGCTCTTCGGCAGATTCCCGCCGATCGGTGAGAACAGCATGGTCAGGTCTTCCATTGAAAACCGGATGCTGTCGGCTTTCTGCTCCTGAAACATGCCGTCGGCAAGATTCTGTTTCCTTGCCTGCATGGCATGTATCCTCGCCTCTACCGTTCCAGTTGCAATCAGCCGGTAAACAAAGACGGGCTTGCTCTGGCCTATGCGGTGGGCACGGTCAGTGGCCTGATTTTCCACCGCGGGATTCCACCAGGGATCATAATGGATCACGGTATCGGCCGCAGTCAGGTTGAGCCCTGTACCGCCGGCCTTGAGACTGATGAGGAAAACCCCTACTTCTCCTTCCTGAAAACGCCGGACTTGTGCGGGCCGGTCTCTTGTAGAGCCTGTCAGCAGCGCATATTGAATTGAGCGGGCCTTCAATTCGGTTTCGATCAAGGTCAGCATACCTACGAATTGAGAGAAGAGCAGAATCCGCCGTCCTTCCTCCAGCATTTCAGGGACCATTTCCATGAGGGCCTGCAGCTTGGCTGAATCGGCTGATGAAGCGTCGTTAGACGCCTGTGTTCCGGCCAGGCGCGGATCGCAGCAGATCTGTCGCAGTTTAAGCAGTGCTGTGAGGATTGTAATCTGAGACCGCTCAAGCCCGCGCGCCTCGACCTCGCTCTTGATTTTGGCCTGCACTGTCAAACGCACTGCTTCATACATCTCCTGCTGGCGCCCGGTCAGGTCCACTCCCTGTGTCGTGATAGTTTTCGCAGGTAGATCTTTTTCAACTTCGATCTTGCGGCGACGCAATAGAAATGGCGCGACGCGTCTGGACAGAAACTGCCGGGTCTGTTCATTGCCATCGCGTTCGATGGGATCACGGAACCGTTTCCGGAACGTCTCTTCGGAGCCCAGGAAGCCGGGCATGAGAAAATGGAACAGGGACCAGAGCTCGCCCAGGTGGTTTTCCAGCGGCGTGCCGGTAAGGCAGAGACGCCGGTCACTCTTCAGTGATCCAGCCACTTGAGTTGTGATGGCACGGTGGTTCTTGATGTACTGCGCTTCATCCAGTATGACGATGGAAAAGACATGCTGCTGCAGTTTGTCGGCATCACGGCGCAGCAGGGGATATGTTGTGAAGATAACCTCGGACCCCGGCAGCTTGTCGAATTCGTCATGCCGGTCAGAACCGTGCAGTACGAGTGTCTTTAATGACGGCGCAAACCGGCGAGTTTCATCAACCCAGTTGTGGATGACGCTGGTCGGCGACACAATCAGGCAGGGGCGGGTCAGACGGCCGGCTTTCTTCTCTATGAGCAGATGGGCAAGGGTTTGCACGGTTTTGCCCAATCCCATGTCGTCTGCCAGGATTCCGCCGAAATCGGCCTCGCGAATGAACTGCAGCCAGGCAAGTCCGAGCCGCTGGTAAGGGCGAAGGACGGTTCGCAGGGAACGGGGTGCATTCATGGGCGACAACGACCGGGCAAGAGCCAGACGTTCCATCAGGGAGCCGAGGTCGCCGGCACAGTTCCATGGCGAGGCGGCAAGTTTCTCCAGCTGGGCAATTTCTGCGGCGCGCCAGACGTCAAGCCGGACCGGTGCCGATGGTGTATCCCGGGAAACATCTGACAACTCCAGAACCTCTCTGATAATCATGTACAGGCGGGTACCGGACACCAGGGCAAATCCGGATGGTTCAAGGGGTACCGGGATCTGTCGATTCTCCAGCAAGCGCCGGATATCATCTGTCGGCCGGCCACGGTTCTGGGCGAGTAGATGGTGAATTACAGGCAGGAGATCCACGCGCCTGCCGTGTACACATATCCCGACACGAAAGTCGAACCATCCCTCTGTGGCAGGTGCCAGTTCCGAGTACCACGCATCGTCCGGGATAGTTTCAACCTTAACCTGCTCATTCTGGTCAATGCGCCATCCTGAACTGACCAGGTCAGGGAATGCCGTGGTCTGGATCGCCGCCCAGTCGAGCGGTGCCTCGGGGGACAGGAACCAGTCGCGCAGCCGGCTGGTGACGGGATCTCCGGGTAGATCCTCAACCGGGGCAAATCCAAGCGTCTTGAGCCTGGCTATGGCGGCATCCTCGAGGCCGCGATCGCGGACGCAACGGATCAGCCAGCCGTTCTCAGCCACCACCATAGCATCCGCCGGGTCGGCACTGTACGCTTGCGCCAAACCGTAATCAAAAGAAAGGCGGACCACGGGGATCGATACATGATGTCCGGCCGCCAGCCGCAGCAGATGATTGCGGATGCAGAGGCATGGGGTAGGAGAGGCGTTTCGCTCGACCATGACACCGGCGGTACCAGGCAACGGGAAGACGGCACCAAGGTGCCGTGCGGCCAGAGTGCGGCAGAACGCCATGGCTGCTTCGAGCTCGAGGGGTGCTCTTGGTGTTGCCCATTCTGAGAGCAATTCTTCCGGTACTGAGCCCTGCAGGTGGCCGCACATCAGTGTCTGCGGGTTGATGTAGAGAGCCGGTGTTGTTGGCATGATAATGGAGGTAGCCACGTCGAGATCGAGGCAGGTCAAGAAAGTTCCGTCAGTGCAAGGCTTCCATCGAAGCTGAGTGCTCTGCGAATGGCCCCAGCGTAAGGGAGCGTCGTTGTGCTTAAGCCAGTAGCAGCATTCCTCGCGGATTGCGTCCCGTATAAATTTATAGCCGTCGGCACCCTGAATGCGAATGCGGTTGGTGTACATGCTGGCCATCATGGTCATGCGCATTACCAATGCGGTATGTTCTGTTTTGAAGCCCTCCATTTGTGCCCGTCTCAGGAGGGCGGCCGGGGTGCCTGCCCATACTGATGCCGGTGCGTCAGAAGCGCTCACCCGGCATCCTGTATGTCCAGCTTCGTCCAGATGGAACACAAATATGGGACGAATGTTCTTCATAGTGAAATTACATTTACAGTGGTGCCGGTGCGTTCGCAGAAGCCGTGATACATGACTGGCCAGAGACAGCAAAATCCGGCGAAGGACTTCTTAACACCTCATTCTCTCAGCTTTCGCTGATGGCGCGGGCGATGACATGGTCCTGCATGTCGTTGTCGAGATCAGTGAAGCGGGCGCTGTAGCCCCAGACGCGGACCTGAAGGTCGCCGTATTTCTCAGGATGGATTTTGGCGTCCTTGAGCACCTGAACATCGTAGATGGAGATGTTCATGACCCCGGTTCCGAGCTTCAGGGCTGCCGCGACCAGATCCTTGAGAACGGCGGCCCCTGCGGCGTTTCGCGGGACAATGCTTCGGGAAAGAGACAGATTGAATGTTGCAGTGCCTGCGGCCTCTGACAGAGGTGCGCGTGTCACCGATCTGATGACGGCGGTGGGGCCCCGTCGGGCCCGGCCCGGCACCGGACTGAAGTGTTCGCCGACCGGGTCCCGCCACTTTCTGCCATCAGGCGTTGCACAAACTATCTTTGCGCCGTCATTGAACGAGTGATAGAACAGGCATGGCCACAGACATGGACCATGGAGAGTCGGAAAGCCCTTTACGAAGGCGCAGAAGCGTTTCACCAGCTCGGCGGCAATGGTATCAACCTCCTGGAGGTCGTTGCCGAATTTAGGCGCTGCTGCAAGGCGCTGCCGCAATGGTTCGTGGCCCTCGAAGTCCGCCTTGAGCGCCGCCAGCAGTTCTCCTGGCGTGCAGAATGCATCCTCGAAAACAACTTTCCGGATGGCCATTAAACTGTCTGCTGCTGTCGGAATTGAACCGGCAAATACGAAGTTGCTGTGGATTGAAACACATTCGAGCTCTTTCCCTGTCTCCAGCACCTTCGGGAACGTTCCCGCCATGAATGGCGCACTGAGACCATGAACCATTGAGTATTCTATCCCGTGGCAGTAGTCGGACAGCTCGTGCTGAAGCTGGTAACGGTATTGATCCCAGAATGCCTCGAAAAACTGTTCGAACGACTTCATTCCGGAGAAATCGCCACTGACATAGCCGGTCTTGAGATTAGTGCCCACCCGTCGCGTTTCTGAGTTGCGGGTCCAATATTTACCAACCGGTTCGCCGGGCGGGATATTCTGCTCGCCGTTGAACAGCGCCAGTTCAAGAGATTTCAGTACATCGACCTCGGCTATCCTGATCGTGCCTTCGCCGTCAATGGTGATTTCGCTGCAGCCGTCGTTGGTGTAATTCCGGGCCGATGCAGGCGCCACACCAACCTTGCCCAGTGCCGCCACGATCAGTTCGTCATTGTACACCGTGCCCTTGCCTCTGCCGTCAAGTTGCAGACCGGCGATCTTCTCCAGCCAGGCCTGCGGACTGTTGCTGTGAACGCGCACGTTCACATGCGGGTCGGTTCCTCTGTGGGCTATAGTAACGTCGATGATCAGGTAAGACACGTCGTTCACGGAGTCGTTGCCATCCCGGTCCTGGCCGCCGAGCATGATGTTGGCGAGAGTATCGCCGCTGCCGGCAATATTGATCAGGTCCCACAGTGCGGATAGTATGCCCAATGCTTCCATCCGGGTGATTCTGCCGGCTTTCAAGTCCGCCTGGTAGAATGGATTAAGATGCTGGTCAAGACGGCCGATAGTACCACGACCGCGGATCACGTACGCAAACCAGAAGAGTTGTACTGCCTCAAGGAAAGTCGAGGGCGGCCGCTGCGCGAGGTTGAAGCACGAGCCGGCAATCCGCTTCAAGCGGACCGCGTCAGCCCCGGCGGATCCGGCGGCAGATTCAGCAGCCTGCGCATGTGCGGCGATGAACAGTCCGGCAGCCTTGTGCGTGTCGGCGATGGCCAGCAGGTAAGCCGCCTGGTCACCCGAAAGCTTCTTTGCATTTGACCGTGCAGTCGTCTCAATTCCGCTGAACCCGAGCTTCAGCAGTGTGGCAATATTCATGGGGAAATGTAGGTTGTCATCACCAAGCCACGGCCAGTCCCCCAGTTTCTCGAGAGCTTTCTGGAAATTCAAGCCGACAGGTCCGGCCAGAAGGCCGGTCCGGTGAACCACCGGCTCGGTGGACTGCAGAATCGTCGCAAAGGATGCTGCAATCTTTGCGGCCTTTGCTGCTCGTTCGGATATGGCATCTGTACTCATAGACGGCCTTCTTGTTTCTAATCTCGCCGGTGGTGCTTCTTCCTGCTGATCTCCGGGGCTGGTGCGGGCTTCCGGTGTGACTTGTGCGAGAACTTCTCACAAGGGATAAGCGTAAGCAGCACGGGGCCAAATGTCGTTGCCGCGCTTACGGGGCCACTGGCCAGTTTGTCGAGGTATTGCTTCTTTACCTGGGCAAACGACTGGGTATGCGTAAGGTTTATCATGCCGACACCCGGTGCTGGTACGCCGAGTGCTGCCACAAGCAGATCGACAATGGCTCTGGGCGTGGCGTTGTCCCGCCAGCCGATACTGAGTTTCATCCACTGGCTGCCTATCTGCGCCTGGCATAGCACAGGGGTCGGTTCGTCGTCCCCCGACCGGACCGGTCTGGCGTCCCGGCGGTGCGATGCGTGTTCCGGCGGCGGCGGTATATTGAGCGGGGGCAGTGCGGCTGCCGGTGCGACCGGTGCCGCGGGAGTTGCATGACTTGGTGTCGGGGCAGGTGGTCGTGTCGCCGGCGCTTTCTTGCCTTCCTGCCGTGGGGCAGGGTCCTGACTCGGCCCGATGAGGATCTGGAGAACGGCCGCGGCGATATCGGTGGAGGAGAATCCCTCCTCCAGTAACCGGTCGACAAACGGAGTCTGTGCTTTGAACGAGTCCCCGTTCAAGACGGCACGGACTTTGTCGAGACGCACATCGGCCTTCTTGCCTTCGACTTCGTCAATGGTCGGCATCTTGCCGCGATGTATTCTTGTGCGGGTGAACCGTTCTATGATGTTCAGCTTGTAGATGTCGCGACCGGAGACGAAGGTCAGGGCCATGCCGCGCTTGCCGGCCCGGCCGGTCCTGCCGATACGGTGAACATAGTCTTCGCCGTCGTAGGGGAGGTCGTAATTTACAACCACTTCGAGGTCGTCCACATCAATGCCGCGGGCGGCTACGTCGGTGGCCACCAGGAACTCGAATTCGGCCTTCTTGAATTTGTTCATCACGCGGGTGCGCTGGGCCTGCGGTATACCGCCATGAAGCCGGTCAGCGGAGAATCCCTGGGCAATCAGGGTGTCGGTGAGTTCGTCCACCATCCGCTGCGTATTGCAGAACACGATGCCCAGCCTGAAGCCGTGGTAGTCAACGAGCCGCAGAAGCGCCTCGACCTTGCGGTTGTAGGGGACCTCGTAGAACCACTGTTCAACAGTGGGAACAGTGAAGGCTTTCTGCTCGATACGGATGGTCCTTGGGTCGCGTGAATAGCGTTTGATCAAGTCGCGGATGGGGGTTGAAATTGTGGCGGAGAAGAACACGGTCTGCCGTTCCTTCGGCGTCACGTCAAGGATGGCGGTCATGTCATCGCGGAAGCCCATGTCGAGCATCCTGTCGGCTTCGTCGAGGACAACCATGCGGACTTTGCTCAGGACAAGGGTCTTGCGCTCAATATGGTCAAGGATCCGGCCCGGGGTTCCGATTACAATCTGCGCACCTTTCTTCAGTTCGTAGAACTGGCGCTCATAGGAGGCACCGCCGTAAATGGGGACCGCATGGATTCCCTTTGTGAAGGCGGAGAGCTTGTGGACTTCCTCAGCCACCTGGATGGCGAGTTCGCGGGTCGGGCAGAGAATAAGCACCTGCACAGCCCTGATGGTGGTATCGACTCTTTCAATCGCCGGGATGGCGTATGCCGCGGTCTTTCCTGATCCGGTCTGTGACTGACCGACCATGTCGTGACCGGCGATGATGACGGGAATGGCTGCTGCCTGGATAGGCGCAGTCTCCTCAAATCCGAGCGTCTCGACGGCTTTGAGAATGGCCGGCGAGAGTCCCAGCACTGCGAATGTCGGTTTTTCCTTTGTTTCCATGGGCAGAATAGTATCACGGTCCGGATGCTTTTGTCGATTTCTTCTCTGTTGCTGTGGAGCAGAGGTCTCGCGCAGAGAAGAGAAGAGGGCCGTGCGATGCTGTTGACAACTCGCAGGCCGCAATAGCAGCATCGGAAGGATCCAGGGACAGGCACCGGTTCACCCCATAGCTATCAAGCTAAGGTATTTCCATGATCGTACTCGCGTGCCGGGGCGTAGTCCGCCTTCAAGCGGACGCAGACCGGTCGTCGTCCTCGTCCTCGAAACAGGCATCAATTCGAGGACGAGGACGAGGACCGCTCGGCTCCGCCTCGCTGAGGACGAGAACGATTGATAAGTTAGCGAATTTGTGTCGTGTGGTCCTTGGCCTCATAGTGTAGGGCCGGCGCTTGCGCCGCGCCGCATGACGAGGACAATGGAATGCTCCTTCCTGCTCTGGACAATAGGCACGCCGCAAGCGGCGGCCCTACATCGAGCCATCAGGAAGGATCCAGGGACAGGCATCGGCTCACGGCCGGATGCTCTCTCGGCTCCGCCAGCAGAGCCGCCGTCGCCCTGAGAGCTATGGCGCGCCACGGTGGCGGAGCTACAGTTGCCGCACTTGTGAGCGCCGCGCTGTAGTTCCGGCACTCCGCTGCCGGAACCGTTGGGACCGCACAATGGCTGGCGGAAAGCCGGTTAAGCTGTGGCGGTTACCGGTGCGGTGATCTGCATTTCGTGTGTTTAGAGCCTGCAGAAAACAGCTGGAGTGAAGAGCACGGCGACAGAGCGCCGTGGCTACAGGCTTACAGCCTTGTGCTGTCGTCTGCTGTAGCCGCGGCGCTCTGTCGCCGCGCATGTAATCCAAGGGACAGTCACCTCGAATGATGCAAAGAATGGACTCTTTGGTAGGGCGAACCATTCCGGTGAGCCGCGATCACGACGGTTGCACCCAATCACAGATGCGCCCGATCGGAACCTGCAGTGTAATCAACGCTTGCTTGAAAACGGGAGGCGGCGTAAAGCTGAAAAAGATTGTGACTGGCTCGCGCGATGGCGGCAAGGAGAAATGCATGAGTAACAAGATGAAGATGGTCGGGCAGGGCATGTTGAGCGCATTAGTGTGCATAATCATGGTCGGGTGTTGTTCTATTGTCTCTGGCACGTCACAGAAAGTAGCAGTCAACAGCAATCCGAGCGGCGCAAGAGTAAGGATCAACGGGGTATTCAAGGGTACTACGCCACTTACTGTTAATCTCACGCGAGGCGAAACGCACACTGTTGTGCTCGAACTGGAGGGGTATCAAGCATATCAGATCGTCCTCACGAGTGGCATCAATGGATGGGTCTGGGGCAATATCCCGCTCGGCGTCCTCGGGGTGATCGTTGACGCTGTAGACGGCGCTATCTACACGGTCAAGCCCGACAGCGTCCTTGCGAGTCTCCTGAGGGACAATTCAGCTGTTGTCTCTATCGATGTTAAGCAGAAGCCTGCCGGAGATCTTCAGAAAGTCGGGCAACTGGAAAAGAAAGCTTCACTGGAACAACAGGAAGTGCAAGCCAAGGCGAAACTGGAAACCAACCTGAATTCATACAAAGGAATGCTGAAGACTGCTACATTGCTGAGCATTGCAGGCGAGCCAGCTGAAAAACTTGCCGTTACTGATGGTGAAGTTTGGATCTACAGGTATGGCGAGGCGGGAACGGGTGGGCGTTTTACGGTCACACTGCAGATCGGCAAAGATGGCATAGTGACTGACTGGCGTCACAACAACGGGCCTGTCTTTGTCAACACAACGAACGGGTTGCAGTTGCTGGATATTCCATTTCTCAAGTAGGGCTTCAATGGTTTCACGAGTCATGTGGTAGAAGGCACACGTCGGTAGGGACGAGCGGCCTCGCTCGTCCGGGCAACTGAGTCGGCAATGCAAACTAGTTGCAGGTCTGTCAGCAGAGAGCGCGGTGTGAGTGAAAGTAATCTTCTTGTTGCGAGCCAAGTATCATTGGTGGAGGGTAATGCATATGCGAAGAGTTGTAATGCTGTTGTGTGTGGCGGGTGCTCTAGTCGTGAGCGGATGCTCTTCGCCCTTACATGATGCTGTGAGGAGAACAGACATAAAGACTGTCACGGCATTGCTCGATAAAGGTGCCGATGTTAATGAGAAGGTTATAGGGAACTCTTCGACCGCCCTCATAGCTGCAAGTACAGAGGGCGCCATTGATATAGTAAGACTTCTGCTTGACCGGGGGGCTGATGTGGATCTGGCAGTAGGGAACAGATATACCCCTTTGACTTATGCGGCATGGAAGGGTGAAACTGATGTTGCAAGACTCTTGATAGAGAGGGGCGCTGATATAGATAGAGCCAAAGGTGGTCTTCGGGATATGGGCTCACTTCTTATCAGTGACGAAGAACGCCGTCGTGCGACTGCACTTCTTGCCGGGCTGAAGAAGAGTCTGGCCACGCCGGCGGCGATGCAGGTTCATGCGGAGCAGCAGGAAGCGCAAGCCAAAGCGAAACTGGAGGCCAACCTGAATTCATATAAAGGAATGCTGAAGACCGCCACACTGCTGAGCATTGCAGGCGAGCCAGCTGAAAAACTTGCCGTTACTGATGGTGAAGTTTGGATCTACAGGTATGGCGAGGCGGGAACGGGTGGGCGTTTTACGGTCACACTGCAGATCGGCAAAGATGGCATAGTGACTGACTGGCGTCACAACAACGGGCCTGTCTTTGTCAACACCGCGAACGGGTTGCAGTTGCTGGATATACCGTTTCTCAAGTAGGCGTACAAATTGATTGAATGCATCGTTGTTCCAGCGAGGAGCGAGGTGTAGAGTCAAAACAATTCTTCTTGTTGCCGGTTTGAACATCGTTACTGGAGTTGAATGCATGAAATCTAATGGTTCTGTTCGCTCGCTGTGCGGAAAAGTGCTGTTGCAGGTACGTGTGACATTGCTGTTGAGTGCGTTTGGCGTCATGCTCGTCAACGGGTGCGCTTCGTCACGCAGCCTGCAGAGCAGAGCCGCATTAGGTGATACAGTCGCCGTGAAGGAGTTGCTCGATAGAGGCACGGACATTAACCAGAGAGAGTTCTTAACAGGGCATACCGCTCTGGTTTATGCTGCGGGACAGGGGAAACTGGAACTTGTCAAAATGCTGCTCGAAAGAGGTGCTGAGGTGGATTTGGCGAATTCTGGTGAACACACCGCTTTAGGCCTTGCAGCGCTCAATGGACATGCTGATGTTGCGAGGCTACTGGTTGAGAGAGGGGCGAGCCCTGACAAAGCTATCGCAGCGCTGCAGTCGTTGGTGAATAATCCTTTTGTGCAGGGGAATGTAAGTGGCGGGATTAAACTTCTTACCGGGCTGAAGAAGACTATGGCCACGCCGGCGGGGATGCAGGCACAGGTGGAACAACAAGAAGTGCAAGCCAAGGCTAAACTGGAAGCCAACCTGAATTCATACAAAGGAATGCTGAAGACCGCCACATTGCTGGCCCTTGCCGGCGAGCCAGCTGAAAAACTTGCCGTTACTGATGGTGAAGTGTGGATCTACAGGTATGGCGCGCCGGGATCCGGGGGGCGTTTCACGGTCACACTGCAGATCGGCAAAGATGGCATAGTGACCGACTGGCGTCACAACAACGGGCCTGTCTTTGTCAACACAACGAACGGGTTGCAGTTGCTGGATATTCCATTTCTCAAGTAGGGCTTCAATGGTTTCACGAGTCATGTGGTAGAAGGCACACGTCGGTAGGGACGAGCGGCCTCGCTCGTCCGCGGACGATCCGGCGGATCGTCCCTACCAA
>JBAXMA010000058.1:0-12241 GCA_037134535.1 bacterium | reverse complement strand
GATCTGTGGCTCGCTCATGCTGAACGACAAGGTAGCCGCCGTAGGCCAGCATTATCATGATGTTGACGTTTGTCAGCATTGTTATCATCGGGTGGAAAGTGCTGATCTTGCTGAATATTCCGAATTGCTGATCCCTGAACTGGTCGTTCATGGCGTCGAATTGAGCGATCTGCTCCTTCTGCCGTGCGAAGCCTTTCACGACATGCGCACCCTGTACATTCTCACTGAGCGCCAGAATGAGACGATCAAACAGGTCCCTGTTCTTCTTGTAGGAAGGTTTGATAGCGTTGGAAAACTTCGCCGACACGAACCAGATAAGGGGGGTGCTTACCAGACATGCAGCCGTCAACGAGGGGTGAATATGGATCATGTAGATAAAGAATATGGCCAGCGAAATAACGAGCGTTATGACCTGGATGACCACACCATCTATGAATTGTCGGACAGCCTGTACGTCACCGGTTACCCGGTTGATAAGCGATCCGCTTGTGTTGGCGTCAAAGAAGCGGAAGCTGAGTTCCTGCATTTTTGCGAACACCTGGGCCCTTAGATTAACGACAATTTGTGCCTGTGTGAGCCTGTTAGCCAGAATTACATTGCTGAAGTTGAGCAGTGCACGTGCTATTGCAAGAACTACTATACCGAAGGCAAGTGCCAGCAGAACCTGATAACGGGTCCAATGGGCTGGCGGCCGTATGCCCAAAGGCCAGTGTGGCGGTTTCGGGGCGACGCTGATTGCGGAATCAGGGTGAGGGGAGGAGTCGGCCATTACCAGAGTCTGAGTTTTGTCGGTGATCAGTTCGTAGCGGATAAAATCAACGCCTACGCCCATGAGGCTTAGGCCTAGAATGCTGAGCGCAAGGAGGATAATGTTTACAGTCAGAAGGCCGATACAACCCCATCGGTATTTCCAGGCGAGCGCTAGCATTCGCCTGATCAGCATCTTGTTAGTCTGCTGAGGCGAAGTGCCCAGACCGTGTATTGTCGCAGAATTCTTACTCATTGTTGGTACATTCCAGGTGATGCAGGGTGCAGCCTGACTCGGAAATAGCCGTCTGTGTATACTCTTATCATGCACGCTGGACCTGTAAAGAAGAAATCAGAGATGGTGCGGTGCCATATAAGCAGATTAGCCTTCAAGAAGGGAGGCTGGTTGTGGTAGTTTCGCGCCATGAAATCAATGGTGCTTACCGGTATATGCAGGATGGAAATGGTTGATGTTGCGGCTCCGCGGTTGAAGCGCAGAGACGATGTGCTGATCAAAATGGAGACGGTTGGGGTGTGCGGGTCTGATGTTCATTACTATCGGACCGGGCGGATCGGCAGCCAGATTGTGAAGTATCCATTCGCGGTTGGTCATGAAGGCGCGGGTGTTGTCATAGAGACAGGCGCGGGTGTGAAATCGATCAAGGCTGGCGATCGTGTTGCCATTGAACCGGCTATGTCCTGCTGGAAATGCGATCAGTGCAGAGTAGGGCGGTATCATACATGTAGGAATCTGCGTTTTCTGGGGTGTCCGGGGCAGGCAGAGGGATGTCTCTCCGAATACATAGTCATGCCGGAAAGCAGTTGTCTGCCTGTTGGCGAAGAAATGAGTATGGATCTTGCGGCGTTGTCTGAACCGCTGGCGATCGGGATCTATTGCAGTAAGATGGCGGGAGGTGCCAGGTGTTCAAGAGTCGCAATTCTGGGCTCGGGTCCTATAGGGCTCAGCGTTCTGATTGCTGAAAGGGCAGAGGGCACGCGGAAGATCTACATGACTGACAAGATACCGGCGCGTGTTTCGACGGCCAGCGCGATGGGCGCGATCTGGGCAGGGAATGTTAGCCGTGAGGACGTCGTTGCCAGGATGTTGAAGCTGGAGCCTGCCGGTATGGACGTGGTGTACGAGTGTTGTGGACAACAGGAAGCGCAGGATCAGGCGATTGAATTATTGAAGCCGGGCGGCAAACTTGTGCTTGTCGGGATACCAACGGTTGATCGCGTGTCCTTTTGCATCGATAAGATGCGCCGCAAGGAAATCTGCATACAAAACATTCGCAGGCAGGTCGATTGTGCCCAGCTCGCGCTGGATATGATTGCCGCCAATCCGGTTACAGCCGCGAAGATGATCACGCATAGATTCCGGTTCGGGCAGACAAAGAAAGCCTTCGATCTAGTGGCCGGCTACAAAGATGGCGTGGTCAAGGCAATGATCGAATTCAGGGAATATCAGTCTTTTGTATGAGTCCGATGCAAAGCGCTGATGCGAGCACAAGCTGCCGTATCAGACTGTCCTCAGGCACTACGTCATCCAGTTGAAGTATGTAATCGTTCGCACTTGTAAACAGTTCTCTGCCGAAGCCGGCCCATTTTCTGGTCACTCTGGCGAGTTCGATGTCGTCCAGGGAAAGAAAACGGAAATTCCAACCCGCCTGTCCGCTCTTAAGCGTGCACAAGGGACGGTTCTGGGCATCGAGGACATCAAACGCTCCGCTGAACGAGAATGGCCTTTGCTTAAAACAACCTATCGGTGCGTTGGTTTCGTCAAAGACATTGACTACCGAAGCGAAAATGGGCACTCCACGACTCATGCGCAGGACCTGATCGCCTTTTACAGTCCTGACAATTATCGTGAAGGGTGTGGTTCTCCTGAGACTTGTGAACCGGAGGAGTCTGGTGAGCCTGCTTATCTTCTCCTCGCGGCATTCCATCAGCAGCTCTTTTGTTTCGGGATCGAGTATGTCATAGTTGTTTGTACGCTTGAAGAGACAGGGATGTTCAGTGACGAAAAGAACATTCCTGTTGAGTGCTTGTTTCATGAGATGAGCCGGAATGATTCAGCCGCATCCGAATACGCTCGCGGTCGTCAGGGCGGCGGGAGTTTCCATTCAATCCAGGAATACTGCGACCGCTATGACGGTCGTCCACAAGCCCCTCTTGTCGCCCTCGGCGGATTGTACAATATTGGTTGTCTTGAAGATCTTTCCGCTTGCCTTGTAAGCCTGCTCGCGATCTTCCCATGCTTTCTCTGCGTCGAACTCAATTCCGAGTGTCGTGGCAAGCATGGTTGCCGCTATATCCTCCGCATACTCTCCAGCCTTTTCATCGGTCTCTCCGAATGCATGGTGCTCGGATAAATACCCATAGGTGGTGCTGCGCTCGGAAGGCACCGCAAGACCTACAGCGGCGGAGATCAGGCGGTTAGGCTCATTAGTCTCCTGCCTTGCCATTACGCAGAAGGTAATCTGACCAGCCTGCAGACATGCTACGCCTTCCTTCTGGGATAGAACCTTGCAGTTGGGTGGCAAAATGCTGGAGACGTGGACAAGATTACATTTCTCGATATCAGCCTTACGTAGCGCAAGTTCGAAGCTTGCGAGTTTGTCTCTGTTTACGCCAACGCCCTTTGTGAAGAATACTCTTGTAGGTATCATTACTGGCTCCTTCGTGTCCGTACCATTTGTTCCGTGTTCCTGCATTCAAATCGTCCCGACCCGGCTTTCCTCATTTTGTTCATGCCCTGTTAATGGAGGACTAAGTTAACAATCTTGTCAGATGTGTTCCGTCGCAGCCCTGTTTCCGACAGCCATGGTGATCGCGTTGCGGAGGTCCTTCTGGGTAAATGGCTTCTCAAGTGGAACGGCAATTCCGCCGGATATTTCTGCAGGATTTTGATCAGGACGTGATAGACCGGTGACAATCACGGCACAAGGGGGGCTTGATTTCGTAAGTTCATTCAGTATCGTTGCACCATTGCCGCTGGGCATAAGAGCGTCCAGTATAATGAGATCGAACTGGCCATTATGGATCTTCGCGAGTGCCTTCTGTCCACTTGTGGCGAGATGAATCTGATGCCCGTCGGCACGAAGGTATTGCGAAACAGTCTGTCTGGTCATCGGGTCTCGCTCGCACACAAGAATCCTGATGGGTTCCATTTTCTGAAGTGTTGATTCATTGATCGCGGGAATCGCAGGCGCGGTCCGGGCGGTAGGCAGCTTGATTTCTATTGTTGTCCCCTTGCCAGGCGCAGTGGACGCGACACGGATTATTCCGCCATACTTACGGATAATGCCGTAAGTTACCGACAGACCCAGGCCCGTTCCTTTCCTGCCCTTCGTCGAGAAGAATGGCTCAAAGCAGTGCTTGCGTACTTCCCTTGTCATACCACGGCCCGTATCTTTGATCTGAATGATTACGTGACCACCTCTTTCGCGTGTGCGGATGCTGATTGTGCCGTTGCTGTTCAGTGAGTCTACGGCATTGATTATCAGATTGGTGATGACCTGACGCAGATGCGTTGCGTTGATGAGGAGATTGCAGTCTTTACCAGAGTCCTCAATCACCTGTACATCGATGTTTCCTGCTCCCGCCTGTTCGCGCCATTTGGGACGAGTCAGCATTATGGATTGCTTCACCAGTGCGTTGACTTCAAGTACTTCTGCGTGCGAATCCTCCTGGGGGCGGTGGAATTCCCGCAACTGGGAGACCATGTTCTTGGCATCATAAGCTGCAACCTTGATATTCTCAAGAAGCCGTATGGTGTCGGACTGCCTGTTGAGAATTTCCGGATTGGCGAGCAGAAAGTCAGTTGCGCCAAGAATGGGGGTGAGGGAATTGTTAAAATCATGCACGATACCGCTCGCCATTTGTCCAAGAGCATGTAAACGCTCAGTCTGAATCGTTTCTTCAGTGGACTTCTTAAGGCAGGAAAGACCCTTCCGGAGTGCGATATTCTGCTTTCTAAGAGCTGAAGATTCCGCAGACTGCTTTGCAACTTTTGCCATGAGACTGGTAACTTGCCTGGTCAGCCGTAAAGTGTCGTCAGTCTGATGCGTTGTCTTTCTTGTCATGTCGCTCCAGTCATGATCATCTCTCTGTGCAGTTTTGCGATTCTATAGAGACTTAAGTCAGTGCACTATTGAAGCCTTCTTGGTTGCCTCTTCAGTGATGCGCAAAAGTTCCTTGTTGCTGAACGGTTTTCGCAGATGACCTGCTGCGCCAATACTCTCCGGAGTCTTGCCATCAGCCAAGTACTCGCATGCCGAAACCAGAAGCGTTGGTACCGGCGGTACCATAGCATTCGCGATCTTAAGCAGTTGAATGCCGTCAACGGGCGTCATCTTTATGTCGGAAATCATGAGGTCAAAGCGTGAATCGTTCAGGATCCCTTCAACCTTCGAGCTGTCATTACAGCTAACCGTCTCGTGTCCGGCAAACTTGAGTATTGTTTCCAGAACTACCAGGATTGCCATCTCATCATCAACAAGAAGAATTCGAGCCACAACGTCTCCTTCACGGATACACCTGCCTGTAGCAGACGATGCAATATGCATCGCTCTTCACTCCAATGCAAACATCTTTCTTGGCAAGTTGAATTGTCTTCGTGGAATAATTGATTCGTGAGCCTCTCCTGAAATAGAAATGGTAGTCAGGTAAGAGGTTCATTAATTACCTAATGCTGGTGCAAGCCGGACAGCCAACGCATGAAGGGCCAACGCGGCTAAAGCTACAGCTTTGTTATTGGCAGGAGGACAAGGTTCTGACACACTTCACGAACTTGCTAAAGTGCTGGAGGCGATGACGAACGTGCACGATAAACAGGATGTTATGCGATCTTTTGCCGGGTTATCTACTTCATTGTGTGTCGTTTTACTGTTTTCGTCCTGCGGGCAGCAGACTTCAGTGCCTCCCAAGCCTCCGGAATTTGCAACGCCCACTGCCGTCCTGCCTGAGAATCAGGGCTCGTTGGTGTTGGTGACAAGTCAGGGCGTTTCTCATGTTCAGTCTCCTGGGGAATGCGGAACTGGAACACTTGCAGCAGCTACGATTTCAGTCAGTGATCAGATTTTAGCACTGAGGTCGGAAATTGTCGATATCGCTGGCCGGCGAGGTGCTGTTGCCGGACAGCTGAGTGAATTGCGAAGAAATGCCATGTTGCGGGACACTGTGGGAATCAAGGCGATAGACTCTGAAATCCGTGCCCGGCGCGATGCTCTTCTCAGCAAGCTCAACGAATTGCCCGAAGTGGTTGCCATGAAGAAGGCCGTCGACGAAACCGAAAACAGGAAGAAAGAGCTTCTGGCGCAACGCGTCGTCATCAGCGAGCGCAGGATAAGGCCCGGTACCGAAGATGGTTCGTCCCCCGACTCTGCGGAGCAGTTGAAAGTCATTGATAGCAGTCTCAATGCATTGCAAAAGGAATTGCAGACCAGTCTTGCCGGGCACCGGAAACTTGTACAGCAGGCGAGGGAGAAGAGTCTGGAAATCAATACGCTCCTGACTGAGATCGGCGAGAAGGAAGCGGCACGGGTGAAGGCTGTTGATTCCCTGCCGGGCATCAAGGAGCTTGCAGCTGAGCAGGCTGGTCTCGAATTCAGATTACGAGATCTCAAGATCAAGTTGCGGCTTCTCTCTAATTCCGAGTCTCAGTCAAGGGATCTACCAGAGATGACCAACACATTGATGGCGATGCCGAAGTAGTTTCTGAACGAGTGTCTGCCAATGCCAACCAACTCACAATGTTCGCGGTTTCCCCTTATTCTTGCTTCGGCTTCGGAACGGCGCAGAAAGATTCTTGAGTCGTTGGGAGTTTCATTTGAAGTCGTTATTCCTGATGTCGAAGAATTGACGTTCCTTGATGATGCGCGAAGGACCGCGTCAGAAAACGCTATTCGGAAGAGCAGATGGAGCAGGGGCCGGTGTGCGGATCGGATCACTATAGCGGCTGATACTGTGATAGATTTTAAGGGGCGTGTTGTCTGCAAGCCTGTAGACATGGATGAGGCGTTCAGAATACTCAGGCAGTTTTCCGGCACGCAGCACACAGTTATCACGGCTGTGGCATGGTCTATGCCGGACCTGCCGACAGATCTCGTTGTTTGCGAATCTCAGGTTGTGTTCAAGGTTCTGGCAGATGAGCAGATTCTTGAATATTGCCGTCGTGTCAATCCACTTGATAAAGCCGGGGCCTATGACATTGACCAGCATGGCGAAATGATAATCGAATCGTTCTCAGGTTCTATAACCAACATCATGGGGCTTCCTGGCGAGGTCGTTGAGCAGTGGCTGAAGAAGAGCGGGGTCTTTTCGGTTACTCATGCCTGAGACTCTCTATGGGGTCGAGGCGGGCCGCACGCCAGGCAGGATAACTCCCGAAGAGAATGCCGACAATTGTTGCGCAGCTCATTGCTATGAGGATCCCAACCGTAGAGACCAGGACCGGCCAGCCAAGCCATGCTGCCACTCCGTATGCTGCGATGATACCGAAGCCTATGCCTAGTATACCACCGACCCCGGCGAGTACTATTGCCTCGGTCAGGAACTGAAATAGAATATCGCGCTTCAGTGCGCCTACAGCCAGTCGAAGACCGATTTCCCTCGTTCGCTCAGTTACAGATACGAGCATGATGTTCATAATGCCGATTCCGCCGACCACAAGGGAAATCAAGGCCATTGTGACGAGCAACCCCTTCATGACGAGTGCGAGCTTGCCGATCATTTCCGTTACCTCGGTCTGGTCGGTAACGGTAAAGTCATCATCGGCTGTGATTGCAAGACGGTGTCGCTGGCGCAGGATTGCTCCCATCTCGCGTCTGGCGAGTGGCATAGCTTCAAGGGATGTAGCGCTTGCAAGGATCTGGCTTACGTTGTTGAAAGGCGAGTTTTGCAGCACCCTTCTGGCAGTTGTGAATGGTACCAGAATTGTGTCGTCCTGGTCCTGACCGAATGCTGCGCTGCCCTTCCTGGCAAGGGTGCCTAAAACCTGGAACGGCATGTTGCGGATGCGTATGGTCTTTCCGACGGGATCATCAGCGGCAAAGAGCTGGTCTGCGACTGTTGCTCCCAGAACGCAGACACGGGTGCCGGTGCGGAGGTCGGAGTCGGAGAAGAAGTTGCCACTGTCGAGTTCCCAGTTTCGGACAGAGAGGTAGCTCGTGTTGACGCCCTGTATGCCGGTTGACCAGTTGTTCTCTCTATATACGATCTGCGCACCGGTTCTCACTATAGGGCTTATTGCTGCAATGCTCCGGCAATCACGGAGAATGGCATCGGCATCGTCAGAAGTGAGGGTCTGCTGTGTACCGGCTCCGCCGTGAAAACCGCCCATTCGCATACTTCCCGGAAAGACGATGAGAATATTGTTGCCCATGCTGGAGATCTGCTCGCGAATCATTGAGCTGGCTCCTTCAGTGACAGCGAAGACTGCTATGACAGCTGCAATACCGATGATAATGCCGAGAGCAGTCAGCAGGGACCGGCCCTTGTTTCGCCGGAGAGCTATCATTGCAATTCGCAGGGTAACTAATGAGGTCATACGATTTCTCCGTCGCGCATGTGAATAGTACGTTTGGCGCATTGGGATATATCGGGTTCGTGTGTCACCATTATCAGAGTGATGCCTTCGGCGTTCAGTTCTTTGAAGAGATTCATAATTTCCGCGCCGGCCTTACTGTCAAGATTGCCTGTGGGTTCATCGGCCAGAATCAGCGATGGCTGATTGACAAGCGCCCGGGCTATCGCGACGCGCTGCTGCTGGCCGCCGGAGAGCTGGCTCGGATGGTGCTCCAGACGTTCAGCCAGTCCGAGACGGGTGAGGAGCGATAGCGCCCGCTTACGCCTGTCGGCACGACTCATCGGGGGGCCGTAGTACAATGGTAATTCTACGTTCTCGATGGCGCTTGTACGAGGAAGCAGTGTGAAGTTCTGAAATACGAAGCCGATGCGCCGGTTGCGCACCATGGCAAGAGCGTCTGAATTCAGGTGGCTGACCTCCTGTCCTTCCAGAATATACTGGCCGCTGGTGGGGCGATCAAGGCAGCCGAGAAGATTGAGAAGCGTGCTCTTGCCGGAGCCTGAAGCTCCCATGATGGCCAGAAAATCACCTTTTTCGATATCAAGAGAAACACCCCTGAGAGCAGGGATTTCAATCTCGCCCATTCGGTACGTTTTCGTAAGTGTTTTCAACGACAGAAGCATATTGGTGCTCGTTAGTTCCTGCGACCTCCGGCCGGAGCCGGAGTAAATGGATTAACTGGCTTTGCTGCGGCTGCGTCGTTTGCGGCTGACCCGATTATTACCTCGTCTCCGTCCTTAAGCTGGCCCGCTGACTTCAGCTCGGTGAACATGCCGTCTGTGATGCCGGTCTCAATATCCACCGCGGCAGGTCTCGCAGAGCCCAGTCTCTGAATCCATGCTCTGGGACCGGGTCGCTTTGTCTTTGATTTGTCCCGCTTCTGCAGGGTCTTCAGTTCGTCTACAGGGCGGTATCTGAGTGCGGCATTCGGGAGCTTCAGAATATCATTACGCCTTGCCACTTCACAACTGATGTTGGCCGTCATGCCTGGAAAGAGTTTGCTGTCAGGGTTCTGTGCACGAATCACCACGGGGTAGGTGACTACGTTCTGGACAGTTGCGGCTGCGAGACGAATCGTTGAAACAGAACCGGTGAAAGTCGTCTCGTACGCATCGACGGTGAAGCTCACAGGTTGTCCGATGGAGATCTTGCCGATTTCCGACTCTGGAATACTCGCCTCGGCCTGGATGTTCCGGAGATCTGCCGCTATCGTGAACAAGACTTGTGCCGACATGCTGGCCACGACTGTCTGGCCTTCATTCACATTTCTTGCGATTACTATTCCATCTATTGGTGAGCGAATTGTTGTGTAGTCGAGATTTGCTTTGGAAAGGCGCAGGGATGCCTTTCCCTGCTCGACGCCAGCCAGCGCGACCTTCAACTGCGCCGCGAGCGTATCGCGATTGGCTACTGATGCATCGAGTTCTGCTGTCGAAAGCATGTCACGGCGGGCCAGCTCCTTTGAGCGGGCAAGTTCCTTGTCGGCCTGGCTCAGCTTAGCCTGAGCTTGCTCAACAGCCGCTTCGCTTTGAAGGAAGTTCGCCTGGTCCTGTGCCAGCCTGGCCTCGTAAACAGTCGGGTCAATCTGGGCCACTAGATCACCAGCCTTCACTTGACTGTTGTAGTCGACAAAGAGCTTCCTGACAGGGCCGTTTACCTGAGTTCCTACCTGAACAAGCGTGATCGGCTGGATTGTTCCGGTTGCCCTGACAATTTGTACGATACTCCCTTCCTCGACCAGTGCCGTCCGGAAGCCGGATGCCGTTGTCTTCTTTTTCCAGAGCGACCATGCGCCGCCTGCACCTGCTAGCAACACCGCGAGAATAATAGTTGCAACTTTCCATCGTTTCATGGTTGTTCGTCTCCTATGGCATGCATTATCGAAGCTGTTGCGCTCTGCTGGTCAAAGCGCGCCTTCACGCGGTCGGCCATGGCCTGTGTAAGTGCCGTCTGTGCATCGGTTACATCCACGGACGAGGCTTTTCCCTGCTTGTAGCGTTCATTCACCAGCTCAAGAGTTTCCGCAGCCTGGCGTACTATAAATTCGCTCAGGTCGAGCCTGTGCCGGGCAGTGTCACGCGTGCTCAGTGCCCGGGTCAGATCGAGATGAATCAGCTGCTCGCGAGCCGCGACGGCTGATCGGGCGGCCCGCAGGTCTGCCACGGCGATGTCGATCGCTGCAGTCTTCCGCGAACCGGTGAAGAGTTCCATGCTAGATTGAAGAGATGCTACCCAATTCCACACTAACGGAAATGAGCTCCCGGCAAGAGCATAGCCAGTGTTAAGTCTCAGTGCCGGATAGAGGTCGGCAATTGTCTGATCTACTCCGGCCGAGGATATTTGCTCCTGAGCACGCAGAACAAGCAGGCCTGGATGATGCTGTTTCGCAAGAGTCATGAGTTCCAATGCGTTTCCAGAGACTTCCTGCGTGGGAATTGGTGCGATGATGAAACCGGGATCTTCCGCGAGGCCAATGCTGAGGTTTAGAACGGCGCGAGCCGACACAAGGGCGTTTTCGGCGTCTGTCAGCGCAAGCTGGGCATTTCCAAAATCCACGTCGGCTTTTGTGACATCGTATCTGGTACGGAGTCCTACTTCAGCAAATGATTTTGCCTGGTCAAGATGAGCCTTCGATTGACGGACAGCGTCCTCCCTGACCTGGCGAAGTTCCTGAGCCTTCGCAAGTTCAAAGAAGGCCGTGCGCACGGCGAATACGGTGTCATTTTGTGTGCCTCTGACATTTTCTTCAGCGGCAAGGCCACGGAGCACGGCCTGCTTTACTGCCGCAGGCGTCTTGCCGAAGTCGTAGATGAGAATGTCCAGACCCAGTGAAGCGCTGTAAGAGTCAGAGGAGTCGTTTGATGCAGTGGCGGCACCGGAATTCGAGGCTCGACGGTTGTAACCGGCACTTGCGGAAATCGATGGCTTATACGAGGCAGTTGCCTGACGAATCTGAGAAGAAGCGGCGACGAGGCTTTGTCGTGACTGCAGCACGGCTGGATTGTACGTCAGGGCGATCTTTATAGCATTGGTCAGATTGAGGACAGAATTAGTGTTGAGCCCTAGTTCCGCAGCCGTTACCGTCTTTTCGCCAGGCAGGAGAGTGCTGGCATTTTGTGCATTCCGTGCGTTTCTGATGGTCCCGCAGCCTGCGCAGAGGATACAAGATAGCGATATCGTGAAAATCCGAAGGATATAATTTCTCATTTCTTAACTCTCTCTTCCATCGTTATACAGTATATAACGATTGACCACGCTCAATTATTGCATGGTATCGCCAACTATTGCGAAATGGCCAGCACTCGCCGCAATAACATGCTGTTGACTGGCACCGGAACGCCCATTCTTCTGGCTTCTCTTACGATCGCACCGTTTATGACTTCTATTTCTGTCTTCCGGTGCAATCGGACATCCTGAAGCATGGAGGAGATGTTTTCACTTGTAGCGCGACATACGGTTTCGACTTCGTTTCTGGGATTGCGGAACGCGAGCGATACTCCCTTTGCCTTTGCGACAGTCGCTGCTTCGTCCGCAGCCTCAAGCATTGTTTTCTTAGCGACGGGGTCACTTAGGAGATAACCGTTAGGGACATTAAGTACTGCGGTGAGCGGGTTGATTGCGGCGTTTACCACCAGCTTGCTCCAGATAATGCAGTTCACGTCATTGGTAGCAGTCGCATCAAATGTTGCTGATCTAAGGAGCACGGCTGTTCGCCGGGCAATCGGGCCAAACGCTGGATTAAGTGGCGCGATTCGTGTTCTGCCTGTCCCTGCGTGAATAATCTTTCCCGACCCTAAGTTCACGGCACCGTGCCCCGTCACGCCACAAGCAATCCGGGAGCGGGCAACGGCTCTGGCGATGGTCCTGCCGTTGTCGAGGCCATTCTGCATTGATACGACTATGGTG
>JBAXMA010000057.1:0-12451 GCA_037134535.1 bacterium | reverse complement strand
GCTTTGGCAGCGTGGTGATTTCTCAGGACGACTACTACCTCGGACTGCCTGAAGACATACCGCCTGAGGAGTACAATTTCGATGAGCCCCGCGCGCTGGACCTGGTTCGACTGGCGAAAGATCTTGCCGACCTGAAAGCTGGACTAGAAGTAGAGATGCCCATCTATGATTTTGCGCTGCATCGCCGCGGGCAGGCAGTACGGGAAGTTAATCCGGTCCAGCTCGTTATTGTTGAGGGGCTTTTTATCTTCTGTTCCAAGGTCCTCCGGGAGGTGTTTGATCTTCGATTCTTCGTTGATGTTCCAGTGGAAGAACGTTTGAATCGTCGACTACAAAGGGACACCAGGGAGCGCGGCCGAAGCGCCGGGGAAATTACAGAGCAGTGGAACCGGCAGGTTGAGCCCATGTACAGAAGACATACGTATCCCACACGTAGCTGGGCGGATTTTGTTCTGGATCTTTCACACCCGGATGATCGCGTCTATTGCGAACAGGTTGTTGCGATGTGGAAGCGGGTTGAGGATCGACTACGGGATCAGTCGATTTCCGGAGTTGTGCCGGAAAGGGCGTCAAGCAGCCGGCCGGCGAGCGTCCGGAAGAGCATCCGTATATCCTCCAATGGCGAGCGATAGCGCTCATAATACAGGGCGTCGGTTGTCTCCGCTAGCCTGTTGCGGGATGCAGAGCGGCGGGTGCCGTAGTCAATTGCAGCCGGAAAATATCGGTGCAGGCCCTGGTGAATAGCCTGTGCCTGCTCAGGATGCGAAGGGACGTGGCCGCAGAGCCAGAGGCGACCTGCAGCCGCTAGCACTATAGAAGGAAAAAGATCCAGGCCGAGACCCACAAAAGCTCGTCCCAGTCGTGATTGAGAATTCAGCGTTGTCCAAACTGGTATACGCTGCAACCGTAATCTGGACCCCAGGCGCGAGGAGAGGCCATAACGGCCGATGCCCCACAGGCGTATCAGCGGATAGAGCAGGACAATAGGGATGGTCTGGATCAGCATCAGGATAATAGCCAGGGCCCAGCCTAGAACTGCGCGCGCGAAATCGTTGATCCAGTCGTGAGCAACAAGTCGCGAGAGCAGCCATGGCTCTGGAATCTCTATGAAGGAACCGTCATCAGGGGAGATAATGCGTGACCCACTGATGATCTTGCCCTTGATCTCCAGGTTTCGTCCGAGATAGGTGTCGTCGATCACGACGCAATCCGACAGCTCTGTCTGGCGGTCGACGATGACGTGATTGCCGATGACGGCATTCGGTCCAACGATAGCCATGGGGTGGATACGGCAGTCGTTGCCGATGATGAGCGGCGGCCGTAATTCAACAGAAGGAGTGATCAGGACGTTGTATCCGACGATGGAATTGTCCCGGCTCGAATAGCCTGGTTGAACATAATGAACGCTCTCGTGCCCTACGATGCGCATATTCAAGTCATAGTAGGATTTCACGTCCGTGAGTGCTATCGGGTCAAGTCCCAATGCAGCCCAGCTTTCGTCGGCCACGGGTTCCGAGCCGCTGAGAAGCGCCTGAATCGATGGCTGGTGACGGCTGAGCAGGCAGACTAATTTGCCGGCTTCCATCAACAGCAAGGTCTTGCCCTTATCGAAATCCGGCCAGGGTGGCAGGGCCAGGCGACGTGGAAACACCGGCCCGGAAATGTAGAGTAAGCCGTCTTTCCATTGGTCGGGAGCGCGGCGCAGGTAAGCTGCGGGATCCGCGTTGCTCTTCAAAAAACCAAATTGAATCTTCAGTCCCCAGCGACTTCCATCACCGCAATACGCTTCGATTTCATAAGCGCCGTCTCCGAGCACAATTCTGACATCATCGGCCTTAAGCAGCGCAGCCCATTCCAGCCAGTACTCGAGCAATGGTTTTCCGCCGATAGGGGCGAGACACCACGGTCGATCACCCAACACGTCACCCCACGTCGATTCCCCCCCGGTATGAAAGACTGCCTTCATGCCTTGGCTTTCAGTGCCTCCTCCAGAGAGTCGAAGATCTCAAATATTTTGTACGCCCTGGTGATCTCAAACACAACGCGCGCCTTTCTCTGCAGGTTGGCAATCCGGATATCCCCGTTTTGTTCAGTCACCCGCTTGAGAATGGCAATAATGACTCCCAGTCCTGCGCTGTCGATGAAGTCCATGGCGGCCAGATCGAGCACGATCTGACGGACTGCATCGTTCTCGCCCATCCAGCGGAACAATTGGGTCCGGAAGGAGTCAACGCTTGCGGCGTTCAACGCTCCGGTGATCGTAATAATTCCACGGCTTTCCCGCACTTCAAAGCGCACGTTCATAACATCCTCCTCCTGTTTTATTCAAAAATTGCAACGCCAGAAACTGGAATGTTACATTGTCCTGCCCTGGCACTAATAAGCTCCACGTCCGAGTATGACTGCAGGCACTGTTTTCAAGATAATTACGATATCCTTCCAGATGCTCTGGCTGTGGATATACTGCATATCCAGCCGAACTTGATCCTTGAACGGAATCTCCGAGCGGCCCTGAATCTGCCACAAGCAGGTGAGCCCGGGCCTGGCGTGTAGTCGCTTCCGTTCATCGAGGGTGTACAGTGCCACTTCGCGGGGGACGGGTGGCCGCGGTCCGACCAATGCCAGATCACCCAGCATGACGTTCAGAAACTGGGGCATTTCATCAATGCTGAACCGGCGGATAAAGTGACCGGTCCGTGTGATGCGCGGATCGCGTTTCATCTTGAAGATTACGCCGTCGTCGGATTCGTTCTGGGCCATCAGTGTGTCCTTCAGCTTATCAGCATTGCGGCCCATGGAACGGAATTTGTAGAAACTGAAGAGTCGCCCGTACTGGCCGACACGTGTCTGGGCGAAAAAGACCGGCCATCCATCCTCCAGCAGGATTGCCAGAGCGACTACGACGAACAGTGGCGACAGCAAAATCAACCCTGCTGTTGCGCCGAAGATATCGAGCATGCGCTTGAAGACAAACAGGCTGCCCAGGCTGAATTCCCAGACGGCCAGTTTAACGGCCTGCCTGAATCGCAACCTGTTTACGCTGGCCCTGGATACAGGCAGGTTCAGTGTTTTGAACAGCTCGAGGCGCGCTTGAAATATGGCTTCGTTCATCAGACAGACTCTTTCGTGCGCGTGTTGGAATCTATTGTAAAATCCCGACTCACAACGTATCGAACCGTATTCTTGCAGTCGCGTCGAACAACGTCAATATGCTTTGCGATTGACTTGATGATCCGGAGGCCGCGCCCGCTGGCACAATCGTCTGGCCGCCGCATGGAAAACGCCAGCCGCTCGGTGAAATCCCACTCCTGCCCATCGTCGCGAAACAGCAACGAAGCAGTATGAGCAGTCAGGCGAATTTGCAGGCGGATGTGTGAACCATGCGGAAGCAGTGCGTGATCGACAACGTTGACTCCGTGTTCCATGACAAGCAGACGGACCGCAGTTGCTGCATCGTCCCGCCAGCCTTCGTTGTGGAGAAACTGTTCCACTTCGACAGCAAGCTCTGCGACTTGTCCATATACTGGCAGAATATTCCGGTCCAGGCGGATAGCGGCAGCATTGAGGCTTCGTACTACGAGCAGCGTGCAGTCGTCCTGGGTCAGGTCGTATGTCTGGTCGGTCAACCAGCGAAGAACCTCGCGGGCCGGCTCGAAAATATCCATGTCACCTGCCACTGCCCCCATCAAGCCTGTTACGTGCTCGGAACCGGGGGGCTCGCCAGTCTTGGCATTCCGGGCCTCAAGCAATCCGTCTGTGAACAGGAACATCGCGGCTCCGGGTGGAAGGCTTGTTTGTACTTCGCTGCCGGCCGAGTAGGGGTCGTCGCCATTTCCGGCGTGCAATCCGAGAGGCAATCCGCCCCGATCGGCGAAGCCCGGCAGCTGCGTGCCAAGGGCGTCGAACACCAGCGGCATAGGATGGCCGCAGTTGAACGCAACACATTGCTTTCCATCAGCGTCGATCATTGCCATGAACAATGTGGCATATACCTCAGGATTCGTGACATAGTAGCGGAAACGACGGTGGAGTGCGTTGCATATGGTGGCCGGCCCATGCTCGGCATGGTCATGCACCAGTTCGTAAATCAGGGTCTTGAGCAATGTGGAGATCATTGCCGGACCGACACCGTGCCCGGCAACGTCGCCGATATAGATGCACGTGCGCTTGTTCGGCAGTGTTATGGTGTCGAAAACGTCACCGCCGACACTCATGCTGGATTGATAAGCGGTATACACCTCGATGCTACGACTGAAAAACGGTCCTGTGGTCAGCAGTTTGCGTTGTAGTGCACCGGCGGCATCAAGCTCCTGGACCATTCGACTCTGCCATCGGCGGAGTTCGTCACCCTGTCGCTTGAGTTGCAGTGCATTTTCAACACGTGCCATGAGCTCGCGCGCAAGGAACGGTTTGCGAATGTAGTCGAATGCTCCCAGGGCAAAGGCATGCTCGACATCTTCTGCCGCAGATTGCGCCGTGACTATGATGACGGTAATATGACGCGTCGCGGGATCGGATGTCAGGCGCCGGCATAGTTCGTAGCCAGACAATCCGGGCATTACAACATCAACAAGCGCGAGATCCGGGGATGTCTGCCTGGCCAGTTCGAGCGCCTGTTCGCCGTTGACGGCCTCGGTTACTTCAGCGCCGTTGTCGGACAGGAGTTTGCGAAGAAATACCCGGTTCGCCAGTTCGTCGTCAACGACGAGAATACGTCCGGCAAGACGTGATGAACTCTGTGGCGAGGTTGTGCTGCGTGCGTTCAATGCCGGAGTCCGGCACGTTTGCCAGTCGTTCAGGCGAGTTGTCAATTCGCTGCAATGCGTGAGATCGCCCTGCTTTGCATAACGACTCAGTTCTTCGCCCACCACGGATATCTCCGGAGAGCCTGCGGTTCCACCCATCCCCTGCAGCGAGTGCGCGTGACGCCGGACTTCTGCGAAATCGCCTGCAGCGATGGCGGTTACCAGTGAATTGATAGTCAGCCGCATCTGTTTTTCGAACAGGGCCAGGATCTCCTCGTCCACTACGTCACCAGATGTCTGGAATGCCAGAGCGCGGAATGAAATATCAGGGATCAGACTCTGGAACCACGTTGTCGCATTCTGCGCGAGATCCGGGCGGTGCGAATGATCTGGATTGTCAGGTAAGGTCAATGCGTTCTCCTCTTTGCAGGGCAGAGAGTGGGCTGACGTTCCAAATCTTCTGCGCGCACTCCTGCACCGCGCGGTCGCTGGAGAATCCACCCACGCGGGCAAGTAGGTCCTTGCGGGTAGATGATGAGCTTCCTGTCTTCGCCGCCTTTGTTTTCAGTTTCACATATTCCTCCCATTCCAGGTCATGAAAATGATGGTTGTCATTTATGTGTCAGCAACCAGGCTGGCGGCTCCGATCCATTTTGCCAACTTCGCCCCCAGTTCCTCCAGACGAACTGGTTTGGCAATATAGTCATCCATACCGGCGGCGATGCACTTCTCCCGGTCGCCATCGAGCGCATTCGCGGTCATCGCAAGAATGGGTGTATGGCGCCGCTTACCCTCGCGCCTCCGGATTTCTCCGCAAACCTGATAACCGTCCATATCAGGCATTTGGCAGTCCATAAGGATCAGATCGTATGAACTTCTGTCAAGTGCGTCAAGGGCCTCACGACCATTACCAGCCAGGTCAGCCATGTACCCCAGTTTGCGAAGCTGCTTTACGGCTACAGCCTGGTTCACAGGATTGTCTTCAACAAGTAGAATGTGCGCCGTAGGTCGGGTTGCCGCCTTTTCATGCTCAAGCTGTTCGACAACAGGAACTGCCTGGCCCAGGACCCTCATTAGGGCGTTTATGAGAGAAGATGGTGTCAGCGGTCTGGTCAGATGAAGCACAACTCCGGAACGACTGGATTCGGTATAGATGTCGTGCTGTCCCAGCGGGGACATAATGATCAAGGGCAATGCAGCCAGTTCGGTAATTGCCCTTATGCGGCTGATGAGCGAGAGGGTTTCGGGACTCTGGTCAATCAGCACAACCTGAAATGGACAGCTCTCCGCATGGCGCTGACGCAGCAGATCGATCGCATGGTCAGCGGTGTCCACCATGTCTGGAACCATATTCCAGGACCGAAGCTGGCGGGCATGGATATTCCGGTTCACCGGGAGAGCGTCAACCACCAGTATCCTCGCTTGTTCGAAATGATTCCATGCGGCATCTTTGTCAGGTACAATTGTGCTAGCTATGACGAATGGCACCGTAAACCAGAAGGTAGAGCCCTCGCCCTTCATGCTCCGTACCCCGATCGTGCCACCCATCAAATCTACGAGTCTTTTGCAGATGACAAGGCCAAGCCCCGTGCCTCCGTAGTGCCTGACATCGGAATCGTTCACCTGTGAGAATGCTTCGAAAAGCCGTTGCTGTGATTCCGTCGCTATTCCAATGCCAGAATCCACTACCTCGAAGTGTATCCGGTAGACGGATGCTTCATGCAGCTCGAGCGAGATCTGCAGGACTACCTCGCCTTTCTCTGTGAATTTAGCGGCGTTGTTCAGGAGATTCAGCAGGATGTGTCGTAGCTGCCTGGCATCGCCGCGAAGCCAGCGCGGGACGTCCGGCTCAAAGCTCCACAGTAACTCGATCTTCTTTAAGGTTACCGCGTCGCCAAGGAGATTAATCACACCATCGATGACACCGAACAAGTCGAAATCCTCCGTTTCAAGACTTGTCTTGCCAGCTTCGATCTTTGAGAAGTCCAGTATGTTATTGATTGTGGAAAGCAGGACATCGCCGCTGTAGTGGATGGTCTCGATAAATTCGCGCTGTTCGGCATTCAGTGGAGTGTCCCGGAGCAGGTGGGTTATGCCTATAACTGCGTTTATGGGTGTCCGTATCTCGTGACTCATGTGTGCCACAAACTGGCTCTTTGCGGCGTTGGCCGCTTCGGCTTGCGCCGCGTTCTGTCTTGCAGTCTCTGTTGCCTGCTTGAGCTCAGTAATGTCGCGACTGATTCCGAGCACGCCAATGAGCTTTCCGTCCGGCCCGAGATAGGGCGTCTTGAGGGTACCGATCAGTACTTTCCTGCCATCAGGATATGTAATCCATTCTTCATTATGGTGGGGCTCGCGCAACTTCAGCATTCGCCGGTCGTTTTTCCGGAAAGAATCCGCAATTTCCGTGGTGAAGAGATCATAGTCAGTCTTTCCTACAATCTCATTCCTTGACTTGCCGACAAACTCCGCAAATTGAGGATTACAGCCAAGGTACACGCCATTTATGTCCTTGTAGAAGATAAGGTCCGGAATGGAATCGAGTAAAGAATTGATCAAGCCGAGATGTCGCGTGGCCTCCTTTTGTGCCCGTTGTCGCGCGGTAATATCGGTAATCAAACCGCGATAGCCACTCAGGCCCCCGTCTGTGTTCAGTTGCGGGATTCCATTGATGGAAACCCACAGAATCCTGCCGTCCTTTGTTGCCATGAGGGTTTCCAGGTTCTGGAATGCCTCCTTGCACTCGAAGATCAAGAGGGCGGTCTTCTTGAATTCCTCCCGGCCGAATGCAGGATGCAGATCGCTGAAGTGCATGCGACCCGCTATTTCGCCCGGCGGATATCCCAGGATGGCCTCGGACACATGGTTGATATGGGTGTAGAGACCGCAGGAATCCACTTCCCACACTATGGAAGCGCTTTGCTCTGCCAATTGATCAAAGCGTTTCTCGCTTTCCTGCAACGAGTAAGTTCGTTCCGCGACCATTTGTTCCAGGTCTTTTCTGCGGTTGACGATCATGCCGATCATCAAAGTTATGGTGAGCGTTATGGCCAGGCCAATTAATATGGTGATTGATCCCATATTCATTGGATACAACTTCTCGAATGCAGGAGAAGGTGTGGTGACAATGGTAAAGGTTTTGCCAAAAACTAAGATTGGGTAACTGAAGGAGTACGGCGGTGATTGCATCGCCCCGTCTGGTTTCCGGGTTGATGCAATCAACTCGTTGCGCTTACCGGTTTGCAGGAGAAACAAATCCATGATGACTTGAGGCGATTCTGCATTGTTAGCGGTCGCTTGTTTCATCAGTGTGCCTATGCGCAGGACGGCTAGAGCGAAACCACGCAGGTGCCTTGGCTCATTCTTGGCGAATAACGGTCGGAATATCAGCATCCCTTTCTGGTGGGCTGCCTCCTGTACTAGAGTGATGGGATCGGTGCTGGTTACAAGTCCAGTGCGCTCCGCTTCCTCAAGGGCCGCGCGGCGGACCGCCTCTGAACCGAGGTCGAAGCAGACAGCATGCTCGTTGCCGGCGGCAGGCGCTACGTATAGTACCGGATATGTCGTGTCCCGGCCAATAGCTGGAACACGGGCGCCGGCCTCGTTCTGCTGCCATATCCCAATTTCGGACAAGCCGGACTGTCGGACTTCCTGCTCATAGGCAGGTCTGTCCTCTTTGTGCACAGCAGGGACCCATTCCCATGCTTGCACAGATGGATGCATGATAAGGAAGTTAGCGAATTGCTGAAACTCGGCATTTGAGATGCTTCGTTTCACCTCGATGAATTGTGCCAGCCCCTCCAGTTCCGTCTGGGACAGGTCTTGAAAAATGTCGGCGATATGCAATGCCTGAGAAGCCGCGAGGTGAGCGAATGTATCCCGCTGGCTACGTTGTTCATTGGTATGGACCAGCCATGCAATGATCATTGTAATGGTGAGGCCGACTGCAACAGTCATGGCGGTTTCTGCTTGCTGCCAACGCCTTTGCCGCGATTGCAGAATCGCGACCACAATCATAAGTCCTATCATTAATGCAGTAGAAAAGAGAGGTAGAAATATTTCACCGGACATGCTCCATTTCCAGTTGTTGGCATCAACATCCATGCCCAGCACCGCGATTACAGAAGCGTCTTGCGGGCTGCTGATCGGGACCAGTGCCGAGACCCGTTTGCCCCAACGATCGGAGACGGGACCCTCGACCAGTTCATGCCCGGAGTCGAATATATTGCGACAGCCTGCCGTGACCTCATCGTAGACCTGGCCAGGAGGAGAACAGTTCTTCGAGCCAATGGGTTCGCTGTCCACAAAGAAGAAGACAGCTCCGTCGACCTTGCGGCCTATGAGATAAACAAAGCGGCATTGAGGGTTGGCTGTACGAACCGCACCAAGTTGTTGCTTGAGCCGATGATAGACAGGATAGTGAAGATCAGCGTCTGTGCCGGTAAGTAATTGAATGTACGAGAGGTCTATCGCCTGCGCAACCGGTCGCGCGCGGTGAAGCAGGACCTCGCGTTGTTCGATATCTGTCCGCACGATAATGTGCCAGGCTAACAACCCGCCGACAGCCAGCACTGCAGCAGCAGCGCCCGCAGTCCAAAGTGTACGATATGGAACCTGCCTGCGTGCTGTCATAATGAGCCTTTCGCGGGATTCTTCCCTGTCTCGCGCAGGATTGAAGCCGCGGAATGCGCCATGTCGCAGGTCGACGGAACTCCGGACCGGCTTTCTGCGCTCAATATCTGCTTCAACTGATCTTTAGCGGCTGCAAGTCGCGCCATAAGATGGATTCGCACGGCGCGACTGCGTTCCTCGAATGAATCCTTTGAGTCTATAAGCCTGAGAGTTTCCGCATATAAGGCATTGAAATCGCAGTCGTCAACGCTTCCGGCGGAATGCAAGCCGAACGGGACCAGAAAATTGTCCACCTTTGACCCGCGACTTATACCGATGAAAGGAACATGGACCACAGACGCGAAGATGAGCAGGTGCAGCCGGCTGCTGCTGATGACGTCCATTTTTGATGCCAGCGCAAGGACTTCCGCAGGCTCACGGCGGCCATCCAGGAGAAAAGCACGTTGCGGCTGCTTCATCCGCAGGCGTAGGCCAGCCATAAGCCTGGAGTCTGTCAGAGGATTCATGGGGAGGAACACGATGTAAGCCTGGCGTTCGGCCACCAGCTTGTCGAATATGGCGACAAGACTCACTTCGTCGCGAATGGCCCGCTGCGCTGAGATACAAAATCCTACTTTGGGCCACGGTCCGGCCATTGCTGATCGGCAGGAATCGTCCATCTTAATGGAGCTCAGCCCGGCCGGTTCCAGAATCAGCGCGGAGTCCGCCCCGACGACAATATCGCGCGTTACGCCGCACGCCCGCAACTGCACAGCGCTCTCCGGGTCGCGCACAACTACCAGGTGCGCGGCGTTCATTGCCTTGGCAATGAGTGCCTTTGCGCGCACCACGCGGTGTCGTTCACTCCACGCAATGGCATCGAAAGAACCCAGGGTGACTGCACGAAGTGTTGCCAGGAGGGTACGCCGCCTGCCAGGGAGCATGCGGTACATTGCCGGATTGAGCTCATCGTTCATTCCCACGGCCCATACGACAGTCTTGCGTCCAGCGGCCTGTGCGATGAGCATCATCTCGACGGGAATTTCAGGGTAGTCGGACAATCCGGTTGCCCCGGCCCAGATGAACACGTCGTGGTCGAGCAGCTCTTTCTTCATTTCGGTCCGGCTGTAGGGGGGAGCAAAGCCGAACAACGGCACTGTGCGCACACCCAGCTTCAGTGCTGTTGCAAGACCATCATCTGTGCTAACGCTGATCTCCGCGTCCGGTTGCAACTCGCGAATAATGTGTACAACGCACTCCAGAATTGCTTCATCACCAACGTTATTGCGCCCGAAAGGCACACCTCCAAGAAGTACTCTCATGTCTTTCCTCCAGTTGCAGGCAGCCGTTGAGTGCCGGTCATGAGATCCAGCGCGCGATTGATGCGCTTGATTCCAAGTGAGCGCAAATCAGCCATTTCCTCCGGCCTGATCAGGTGCAGGAGACGGATGAGTACGGGATAAAGAGCCAGGTATGATGCTGCGACAAGAACAAAAGTGACCAGACCAAGGTGTGGCGCCAGCGGACTCAAGACGGCAGCAAGGATGACTGTGGCCAGGACCTGGCGCAGAAAGAAGGAGACCGGAAAATTTATGCTGCCGAGAATATTTCGTACCGCACGGAGGCGCCAAGGGATGGTCAGAATGAATGTGAGTGCCACTGCGGCTATTGCGCCAGCAATGCCGAACCGTGGAATGAGCAGCCAGTCCAGCAGCAGATTCATGCCCACCTGCAGAAGCATGTAGGGCAGCATCTGCAGCACCTTTTCTTTCACAGTGATGGCCATTGAGAGAGGGGTGGAGATGAGCGGCAGTACGTGGAGGATACAGAAGGCAGCTGCAACAGGCCCAGCCGGGCTCATTGCGGAGCCATACAGTAGCACGATTCCCCGAGGGGCAAAGAATATGCCGAATGCCGCCAACGGCATGACGATGAGTATTGTCAGTTTATACACAGAGTCGATCATGCGACCCAGGCAGTTTGGGTCGCGTGTGTAGGACTGGGCGAAGGCGGACGTAAACAAGGTCTGAAGCGCGGCCGGAATTAATGTGAGAACAAGCTGTGGTGTCGAGTAACCAAGGTCATAATACCCGACGACCACCGGGGTGAAGTATATGCCAAGAAAGAACACTTCCGTGTATTTCATCATGAGCATGCGCAGAATGGTATTGAACATGGTTGGCAGTGAAAGCTTTAAGGTGCGATGCCTGCCTACGCCCCGGGGAGGAGATCGCCATTCCAGACCGCTGACCAGGCGAGTCAGCATGACCAGGCTGACACCGTACACAAGGAGCAGCGAGATGGTTTGTGCGGTCAGAGCCATAGCGGCTTCAGGACGCCAGCGTAAGGCTCCGACAAGGAACGCAAGCCACAGGACGCCGTTAATGAAGGACAGCAGTGCGACCGTTCGCACCTTGAACAGTGCGGTGAATGCATTATTGAGAGAGTCTTTGAGCACGGTGGCGCCCAGCAACAAACCGGCCGGCAGGAGGAGTCCTCTGAAGTCCATGTTGAACCAGCGATCCAACCACGGCTTCATACATAGTAATGCGGCCAGCGACAGAAGGGCTGCGCCCTGCTGGAGCACCAGAGATTTGACCAGGAGACGGCGCAACCCAGCCTGGTTGTGATGGGCGGTCAGTTCAGGAATGAAACGCAGAAGGGCCACATCCAGCCCCAGAGCACAGAGTACCACCAGATAGTCGGTTATGTTTCGTATCAGTGCGAAACGGCCGTATTCCTCGGGGCCGAGAAGTCGAACTGTCAGAACTGACAGTCCCATGTAAACGAATAACATGAGGACCTTGTTCAGGATCATCCACGGCAGTCCGCCCACTGCCTCGTGCGAAAAATAGGCCGGCCCGGATGCATTCACCGCTTCATGCGCGCAACCTGCGTTTGCGGCGTTGTCCCGGCTATCTGTCATGGTACAACTTCCTATGGCACAATGATGGGGCGCGGTGTGGTTCCTTCAGTCCCGCTTGTTTTAAGGTGCAACTTCGTTGCGGCTTCAGCAGACACTGTCGTGGCGTAGGACGATATCGCAGCCTCGACAACCTCGCGAAGGAACGCGTAGCGGCGGGACGGTACATAGA
>JBAXMA010000056.1:0-12582 GCA_037134535.1 bacterium | reverse complement strand
GCCATTGACAATCCGTCACAGATAGAATTCATCAGGCGTCGTGCCGCAGAATGCGGTTTAGTGAGAGTCCTGCCATCCGGCTGCATAACAAACGAGCGCAAAGGCCTTCAGCTTGCAGATCTCTCCGGCATGGCTGCTGCAGGCGCTGTAGCGTTCACTGATGACGGTGCCACTGTTGCCGACGATGGCCTGATGCGATCCGCAATGAAGATTGCGCGCCAACTGGGCATTCCGGTCATGGACCATGCCCTCGATCCAACCCTCGCAGGACGGGGTGTCGTACACGATGGAATTCTCGGCCACGCGCTTGGGCTGCCGGTAATACCTTCATCTGCGGAAACAAAGATCGTCGTACGCGACATTGAGCTATCAGCCGAAACCGGTTGCGCCGTCCACATTCAGCATTTATCCGCCGCTGAGTCAATCGATGCTATCCGTGGTGCAATCTCACGCCGTCTACCGGTTTCGTGCGAGGTTACTCCGCACCATATTGCGCTTTGCGATGCCGATGTGAGAAGCAATAACACGTCTACAAAGGTCAATCCACCATTGCGGGCAGCAAGCGATCGCGAGGCGCTCATTGCCGCAGTAAGACAGGGCATTATACAGGCATTCGCAACTGATCACGCCCCTCATACAGGAGCTTCGAAGCTGCGTGATTTTACTAAGGCGCCATTCGGACTGATCGGGCTTGAGACAGCAGTCGGCGTAACGTATACCGCTCTCGTCAAAACCGGATTAATAAGTCTGAGTACATGGCTCAAACTCTGGACCTCCGGTCCCGCCCGCGTCATCAACAAGATACCACCGAGTATGAAAACCGGAAGTCCGGCTGACATTGTTCTTCTCGACCTGGACACGGAATGGACGGTCCGCAGACATGATTTTGTCTCTAAGTCGTCAAATTCTCCTTTCACTGACAGAACGCTTACTGGCTCTGCAGCACTCACTTTACTTGCTGGAACACTCACATGGGATGCAGGTACCGGTCGCATTGACAAATACGCTTAGACCTGCCATTATTGATTCAAACAGGTGTTACGGAGGACTTTCATGGCCGTTCTCAGAGGCACATCCAGTGAAACGAAGGGCCTTTCCTTCGAACTGACGCAGGACGAGACGACAATCGGCAGGCATGGCGCTAACATGTTCGTCATTGCTGATGGTTCTGTCTCGGCTTTTCATTGCGCCATCGCAAAAGCCGGTGGAATACTCACTCTCCGGGATCTGGATTCCACCAACGGCACAAAGGTCAACCGGGAACTTGTCAAAACTCGCCGCCTTGCTGCCGGTGATCTCGTAGAAGTGGGCAATGTGCAGTTACTCCTCGAAGGTGCAGATATCGAAAGCACTGTTTCTGCCGAATCGGTTTCACCATCTGCAGAAACCAGGCCATCCCAGGCAGCAACTGTTCAATCTCCAGCCCGTTCGCCGCAGTCGCAATTCAGAACAGCAAGGCGCAACTCGGCCACTGTGGTGTGGGTCACCGTCGGTGCTGTAGCTCTTCTCTCGGCCATACTTGTTGCAGTGGTGGCCTATCACATTTCGTACTTGAAATGAGCCGGCGAACGACACGCCGCCGGACAGCCTTCACGCTCATTGAACTGCTTGTCGCCACTGCCATTTCAGCCCTGCTTATTGTAGCAGTTTTCGCCATCTATCACACGGTCTCAAGCACTTTCGAAACCGTTGAAAATGACCGGCTCGTGTTCGATCAGGCCGTCGTAGCTGTAGAGACTGCGGGCAGGGACCTTACATGCTCGGCACGCATTCCCCTCAGCGGAAATATCTATATTGTCCTGGATCAGGGCTCTCAATCTGACGATCTCAACTCGGACCTCAGCTTCCATACCGCGACACACACAACAACACCAGACGATACAGACCAGTTTCAGATCGAGCGGATACGATACAGCCTGCAACCAGTTAATCAGGGCACAGAATCCACTAAGGCACTCATCCGCACAACCCAGATTATGGCGGTAGATGGCACGCTCGGCGAACAGGTACAGAATGATATAGCAAGGTACGTGGAATCTTTCCACGTCACCCTGTTCGATGGAGACAAATGGTACGACACATGGCCGGCAACCGACGGAAAGCGGCCAATTCCGTCAGCAGCCAGAATAACCCTTTCGTGCCGGAACGGACGATCAGTGAAGACCTTCGAATCAACTGTCGTAATACGATCCGGCTTGCCGCTGTAGGTATGCTAGTTCGAGCCCCGTCCGCCCGTGCCCCTTGCGTTCGATGCAGGTGCAGCAGACCCCGAAAGCTTGGGACGAAGCGCCCTTACTGCCTTCCCGGCACGCCACATTTCCGAGTTACCCAGCTCGCTCAGTTCACGGTCCAGACGTTGCCTGTAATCCTTGGCACCACAGACTGAAAGAACACGCTTCGTCTCCGCACCGGTCTTGACCGCCTTGTAGAGAGTCTTGAAAACCGGCAGAACAGCCTTCTTGAACCTTGGACGCCAGTCCAACGCGCCGCGCTGTGCCGTAGCCGAGCAGTTGGAGAACATCCAGTCCATTCCGTTCTCGTCAACAAGCCGGATCAGGCTCTGGGTGAGTTCTTCAACGGTTTCATTGAACGCTTCGCTCGGACTGTGGCCATTTTGCCGCAGCACATCGTACTGCGCTTCCATGACGCCTGCCAGGCAGCCCATCAATACTCCCCGCTCGCCGGTCAGGTCGCTGTAAACTTCGTGCTCGAACGTGGTTTCAAAGAGATATCCCGACCCGATCCCGATGCCAACCGCCAGACATCGTTCCATGGCATTGCCAGTCGCATCCTGATGCACGGCAAAACTCGAGTTGATGCCGGCGCCGGCGAGAAAGTTGCGGCGAACCGATGTGCCGGACCCTTTCGGAGCAACCAGGATAACATCCACGTTCTTCGGAGGAATCACCCCTGTGAGCTTCCCGTAAACAATGGAGAAACCGTGCGAGAAATACAGCGCATCGCCAGGCTTCAAATTCTTCTTCACCAGGGGCCAGATGGTTCTCTGTGCAGCATCCGACACGAGCATCTGAATGATCGTACCGCGCCTGACTGCCTCATCGATAGGAAACAACGTCTTGCCGGGAACCCAGCCGTCACGAACGGCCCTGTCCCAATCCTTCTTGAAATCGGGTGACTGCCCGATAATGACCTTGAGTCCGTTGTCTTTCATGTTCAAGGACTGCGCGGGCCCCTGCACGCCATAGCCGATGATGGCAATGGTTTCGTTCTTAAGAACCTTCCGTGCCTTCGCGAGGGAAAACTCTGCACGCGTAACAACTTTCTCTTTTGAGCCGCCGAAATCGATCATAGCCATAGTTCACGTCTCCTTACTGAGGTATGTTTTCAAGATTGCCCGTGCATAGTAGCGATCAGTAGCCGTGCGTCAATGTTCTTTTTCGTACCTGTCTTTTTCTTACGACCTCACTTCAATTCAATAATTGGGTTTTAAGGAGGCCGCCGCATTCTTCGTCATGCGCTCCGACGTGACCAGCGGAAATTGACGGCAATTCATTTCATTGTCGCATAGCCGCGACAAATGCGTATACTTCTGACCATGAAAAACCAGGCAGATAACAGCTATGAACTGCTTGATAGCGGTAATGGTGACAAACTGGAGCGCTTCGGCCCGCATGTGCTGGCCCGGCCCTGTGCCGCCGCCGTGTGGGAGCAGTCTCTGCCAGCCACCGGGTGGACAACTGCAACTGCCAGATTCGGACGCGACGGGGGCAATTCATGGACTTTTCGTGAACCCCTACCAGCTTCATGGAATATCCAGATCGACGGACTGACCTTCAAACTCGTATCAACCGGATTCGGCCATGTCGGCGTCTTTCCTGAACAACGGCCATGCTGGCAATGGATCCGCGACACGATCGCAAAGGATCGTCCGCGCCGCAACAAACCGGCATCGGTACTCAACCTGTTCGCCTATTCCGGCGGCGCCACGCTCGCAGCCGCCAGTGCCGGGGCTCAAGTATGTCATCTGGATGCGTCCAGCGGCATGGTCGCCCGCGCTCGCGAAAATGCAGCGCTGAGCGGATTGGATAAAGCTCAAATCCGCTGGATCGTGGATGATGTGACCAAGTTCCTTGACCGCGAGCTGCGGCGCCAGAGTCGCTACGACGCGATCATTCTGGATCCGCCGTCGTTCGGCCGTGGAAAGACTGGCGAGTTTTTTAAAATAGAGGCCGACTTGCTCCCCACGCTGAAAAGGTGCGCCGCACTGCTCTCCAGGGAACCGTTGTTCATCCTGCTAAGCTGTCACACACCGGCATTCTCACCCATTGTGCTCGAAAACGTTCTCCACCAATGCATGAAAACTCACAAAGGTTCAATAGAGCGTGGAGAGATGCTCCTCACCGGCAAGCCCGGCACTCTGGCTGTGCCAAGCGGAACGTATGCCTCATGGAAGGTACATAACTAGCTTGTCATGGAACTTGAGATGAATAAAACTTCTCCATCAACCGAGTTTCTTCCCATGTCCAGGGCCGAGATGGACCGGCTCGGGTGGGACGCGCCGGACATTCTGCTGGTCACCGGCGATGCATACGTTGATCACCCTTCCTTCGGCTCAGCCCTTCTCGGCCGCTGGCTCGCAGCTGCAGGCTTCCGGGTGGCAATTGTTGCCCAACCCCGCTGGGACAAGGCCGACGACATTGCGAGCCTGGGCCGAGCGCGCCTCTTTGCCGGCGTAACGGCCGGCGCGCTGGATTCGCTCCTGGCTCACTACACGGCCTTCCGCAAAAAGCGGCATGACGATGCTTATACTCCGGGCGGCGAGGCCGGCAAACGCCCAAACCGAGCCTGCACAGTCTACACATCGCTCGTACGCCATGCCTTTCCCGGCCTCCCGGTGGTAATAGGCGGCATCGAGGCCTCCATGCGCCGCGCCACACACTTCGACTTCTGGACCGATGCCATGCGCCGGTCCATCCTCTTCGACAGCAAAGCCGATCTGCTTGTCTATGGCATGGCTGAGCGGGCAATCCTTGATGTTGCCACGAGACTGCAGACTGCCGGCCTCGATTCTGCGAAAGCCGAACGTAAGGCAGTCAAAAAGCTGCTGGAAGGCATTCCCGGAACCGTCTACGTCGCCGATGGCGTTCCGCCGGACACTGAAGCTCACCCGATCCCGTCCCATGAGGAAATAGTGAGCGATCCGAAGAAGCTCATGACAGCCACACTTCTTCTGGAACAGCAGGCCCATAACGGCGGGCCCTGGCTGACACAGGCCCATCTGGACCGGAAACTGATCCTGGCGCCACCGGCTCTGCCACTGACCTCAAAGGAACTGGACAAGGTGTATGCTCTTCCGTTCACACGACGGGCGCATCCCTCGTACATAAAGGCGCCACCGGCCCTTGAAATGATCCAGTTCAGCGTCACATCACATCGCGGTTGTGCGAGCGGCTGTTCCTTCTGCGCACTTGCCCTGCATCAGGGCCGCCACATTGCCTCAAGGAGTCAGGAATCGATTCTGTCAGAAATCAGGGCTATGACCGCGCATCCCGCCTGGCGCGGAAGTATAACCAATATCGGCGGGGCGACGGTCAATATGTGGGGTGCGTCCTGCGCCGGTAATCCGGCAACCTGCCGCCGCACAAGCTGCCTGTGGCCGAACATCTGCCACGACTTCAAGACAGACCAGCCCGGACAGGCCGCTCTCATGCGAGCAGCCGGAAGACTACCCGGAGTTAAACACGTCCGAACCGCCGGCGGGGTACGCCATGATCTGGCAATGACCGACCATAAGTACATGGAGGCATTAGTCGGCGAGTTCACCGGTGGACAGCTGACCATCGCGCCGGAACACAAGTCGGACAAAGTCCTTTCACTGATGCGTAAACCGGCTTTCGCTGTATTTGAGAAGTTCCTGGGCGAATTCGACAACCTGTCGAAGAAGTGCGGTAAAGAACAGTATGTAATCCCCTACCTCATCAGCGCATTCCCGGGCTGCACTGACGCGGACATGCGTGAACTTTCGGACTGGTTTAATCAGCGCGGCTGGCGGCCCCAGCAGGTGCAGTGTTTCATTCCAACACCGGGCACTGTGGCAACGGCAATGTATTGCGCCGGTATAGATCCTGCGGGCAAGCAGATATCAGTCGCCAGAACCGATGCAGAGCGCTTGCGCCAGCACGGCATTCTTTCCGGCACTTCCAACCGTGACCGCAGCCGATAACGCGTGACTGCCGGCAGATATGTTTACTGGTTCTTGTCCTAATTGGCTGCAGCAGTGTTATTACCCTTATGAGAGAAGCGATTGTGTACAAAACAAGCTGCATGAGAAAACAAGTCATACAAACCGGGAGGAAGAAAGATGAGTATAGTTGGTAAAACAGCGATCGTGGGCATAGCAGTAGCAGTGGCGCTGGCACTCGGCGGTATCGACGCTCTCGCCAAAGGAAAAGGCAACAAGGGTAACGGCAAGGCCAGTGAGGGAGTCAGAGGCAAGGTAACTGCGGTGGACAACAGTTCAATTACAGTCGAATCCAAGAAGAATGGTTCGAAGAAGTTTACAATCGATACCAACACCGTGTACAAAAGTGCTTCCGCCGGTAAGAATAAACAGGCCGTCAAACCAGCCGTGTTCGCGGATGTTAAGACAGGTGAACGCGTCATAGTAAAGAGTACCGGCGATCAGGCCACGAAGGTCACCATTATCAAGGGCGGCAAGAAAGGCGCCGGCAAGGGCAAGAAGAACAAGTAACATTCGCTATCTTTTGTCCAATCGGCGCTACGGGTCAAATCCCGCTGGCGCTGATTGCTCTATCTGGCGTGAGTGATGGATAATACCGACAATCGTAACAAGGAGTTGATGCTGATGATGACACAGCATCAGAGGCGGATTTTCTCGTATATCTACACTCTCGTCCCGGACCGGCATGATGCCGAGGACATCCTCCAGGAAACCAGCCTTGTCATTTGCGACAAGTTCCATGAATTTCAATCTGGCTCAGACTTCGTAGCATGGGCTTGTCAGATCGCCTGGTGGCGGGTACGCGCCTCCCGGCAGAAGTTCGCCCGTTCGAAAGTAATCTTCGACGATAGCGTTCTTGAAGCCGTCGCCAACACTGCCGCAACCATGGCTGAGGAGATCGATCTCAGACACTCGGCGCTGGAACAGTGCCTACGCAAACTCCACCAGCGCGACCGTGAACTGATAATGACCCGCTACGAACCGGGCTGTGATGTAACGGAGGCTGCAAGCCGCTCCGGCCGATCTCTTGTGGCCGCATATAAGGCGCTGGGCCGGATCCGCAAGCTGCTGCTGGACTGTGTAACAAATCAACTCACAACGAATCAGGCCTCACTAACATGACTGACCGGCAAATTCTCGAACTGACAGAGTTGTGCAACGCACTTGTGGACGGGACCATCACCGATGCCGCAAAAGCACAATTGTCGGAGCTTATCGGAACCTCCGGGGAGGCGCGCCAATTCTACGTGCGCTTCATGGGTTTATCCGCCAGCCTTCACCAATACGCAAGCGAGATGCAGGCTGAGGCACCGGACATCACAATCGACAGGCCCGGATTCTGGCTGCGCTCACGTTTCTGGTGGGCGTTCAGTTCGCTTGCGGCGGCTGCATCGGTCGCATTCATTTTATGTCTCTGGCCTGGCGGCACACCACCCGAGACTGAGGACGCGGGCGAATTTGTTGCCCAGATAACTGGCGTGAAGAACTGTCTGCTAAACCCCGGTGACCAGCTCCGGCGTGGTCAGCGACTGGAACTTACCAGCGGTTCTGTCGAAATCACGTTCGACTGCGGCGCACAGATCGCACTCGAAGGCCCGGCTGTTCTTGACTTGAACTCTGCATGGGATGCCACACTGGAGCGCGGCACATTGAAGGCAAACGTGCCGGCCGAGGCCATCGGGTTCCGTATTCAGAACCCTGCCGTGGATGTTCTGGACCTGGGCACAGAGTTCAGCCTTGTTGCCGGATCGGACGGCACAGCCGAGTTGTTCGTATTGAAAGGCAAAGTCGAGGCTACACAACGCGAGAAGCCTGCCATTCTGCTGGTTGAACAGCAGTCCCGGCAGTTCGGTCCCACCGGCTCCGCTGAGGTACGCGACGCGCCGGCGAAGTTCAAGCGACTGGCAAAGTGGACAAAACTGGACCGGGTACAGCCGCCTGTCAAATATGTCCACTGCTTGCCCAACGGCACTAACTCCACTGCAGCACAGATTCTTACCCCGGGCCTCGCAGCCAATGCAGCGCGCACCATTGCGTTCTGGATGCAGCTCCCTGCAGAAACGCCTCTGGCCGACGCGGCGCCTATGCTATCGTGGCTCGCAAAGTCTGCCGGGAAGGCCGGTCAGCGGCCGATGAGGATCGGATGGAACACCAACCCCGGACAGGGTCCTCTCGGAGCCGTCCGAACGGAGTTTGGGCGCACTGCCTTCATCGGCACCAGTTCGGTGCGCGACGGGCGTTGGCATCATGTTGCCGTCGTGTTAGTCCCGCACGGACGCAATCCAAACAAGCTGCACGTAAAACAATACGTGGACGGTCACCTCGAGTGCGTTACTGTAAGGCCGGCTAAAAAATACCGTCGGAATTCGCCCGCTGCGCTCACGGACGAAACACTTCTTTCCAGCCTATCAACTGCAGGTACTGGCCGGTTTTCAGGCAAATTGGATGAACTGTTTATTGCCGACCGCGCACTGGTGCCACGCGAAATCAAGGAGTTGCTCCGGTCCAGTACACCGGCAGGCCAGCAGCTCGTCAGTTGCGATTGAGAGCTCTCCATAACCACGGTCTTAACTCTTCTTGCCGATCCGGCCGCTCTGCACGGCATCGAAGTAGGCATCTGCCTCCGCCTCGCTTGCAAAGATGTTCAGAGACGGGGATATATCGGCAATGTCGAGAATCTTCCTGATCTGTGGCGGCACGTTAAGGACCCCGCAGATTCCGCCAGTGGACTTGAGCTTCTTGTACGCAGTCAATATGGCGCGCAAACCGGCCGAGGTGATGTAATCAAGCTTCGTCATTTCAAATGTGATCGACCTTGGTGCGGCGGTAATCAGATACTGAAGCATCTGCTCCAGTTGTGGTGTAGTGATTGTATCTAGACGTCCTTCGAGATGGATGACAAAATATCCCGGTTTTCCTTCGGTTGACTTCAATTTCAAGCTCACGGCGCCTTTTCCTCCTTTGTCCGTTGTGCCCAGGAACCTGGCATTCATACTGCTGCTTCCGAGTAACAAAGCGACTGCATGTTCAGACTCTGAACCACATCTGACAGATCAACGGCTTAATAATCACTATGGCATCTACCCTGATATGTTGCACGCTTTACCGGCAAACATTCTCGTTCTCGTTATGCCTTCACTTTTGATAGAACGCAAGCCCGGCAGAAAGTGGAACATATGCTATTCTTGCGATATTTCAACTCTTTGATATGGACTAGACGCATGGATCGTGCCCAGAATCCCGGCATCGGTTGACATTGGCTGCGACCGGACCGTTATTGAGTGGGCAGTCCAAACCAGGAGAAGCCATGATGACAATTGATCGCCGTGAATTTCTAGCCGGTATGGCCGCAGGTGCGGTAGCTGCAGCCGGATACCCGCTGCATGCAGCTGAATCAACGCCGGAAGGACAGGCAGTGACTGGACTGGCTGAGCCGGTATTCCGTCCCCTGCCGCCCGGATCGATCCGCCCGGATGGCTGGCTCGGGCGGCAGTTGAGAATCCAGGCCGATGGTCTCAGCGGTCATCTCGATGAGTTCTGGCCTGATGTGGGGCAAAGCAAGTGGTTTGGGGGAAAGGCTGAAGGATGGGAACGGGCTCCGTACTGGCTCGATGGCGTGATTCCGCTGGCCTGGGTTCTCGATGATGCGGCCTTGAAGGCGAAGGTCAAACGCTACATCGATTTTATCATCGCCAATCAACGGGCCGACGGCTGGTTCTCACCGTATCCAGCCAATGCCAGCGCCAAGACCTATGACCTGTGGTCGATTCTCTTGATCAACAAGGTCCTGGTGCAATATCACGAGGCCACGGGCGATGCCAGGGTCCTTGAGGCAGTCTTGAAAAACCTGAAGGCAATGCAGCAGGCCATGGATCGGACGCCGCTCTTCGACTGGGGTAAATTCCGGTGGTTCGAGGGACTGATTCCTCTTTTCTACGCTTACGAGAAAACCGGCGAACCTTGGCTGTTCAATCTGGCGCGGAAACTCCGTGCACAGGGATTTGATTACAAATCATTTTATGGTGGGCAGGATATCACTGTTCCGACTGCCCGACGCGGCAAATGGACCTATGAAAAGCATGTCGTCAACACGGCCATGGCCCTGAAGGCGTACGGACTGTCATGGCGTCTGACACGCGAGGCTACTGAGCGGGCATTTCCGGCCAGGATGTTTGAAATCCTCGACAGATATCATGGTCAGGCGACGGGTATGTTTTCCGGTGACGAGTGCCTGTCGGGAAGAAATCCTGTCCAGGGAACCGAGCTGTGTGCGGTGGTCGAGCTGATGTACTCACTTGAACTCCTGACCTCTCTGACTGGCGATGCAATCTACGGCGATCGGCTGGAACGTGTGACTTTCAATGCCCTGCCTGCCACATTCGCCCCGGACATGTGGACGCACCAGTATGATCAACAGGTTAACCAGGTCCAGTGCACCATCAACAAGGAGCACATGTGGACTACTAATGGCGATGAGTCGAACCTGTTCGGGCTGGAACCGAACTACGGCTGCTGCACTTCCAATCTGCATCAGGGTTGGCCGAAATTCGTTACGCACCTGTGGATGCGGACGGAGGGCGAAGGAATTGCAGTAGCGGCATATGCCCCCAGCACAGCCAGGTTCACGGCGGGCGGGACGCCGGTGGTCGCCGCGATCGAAACCGATTATCCCTTCCGTGAGACAGTCAAGTTGACCATAACGACCGGAAAGGCCGTACGCTTCCTGCTGCTCCTTCGTGTTCCGGCCTGGACCACGGGTGCGACAGTCCGCATCGCTGGCGGGGGCGAAGAGGCCCTGAAGCCCGGCACGTTCCATCGAATTGAACGGGAATGGAACGGAGCCGTTGAACTCAATCTACGGTTCCCGATGAAGGTGAAGATATCGCGGCGGTACAACGAGGCTGTGGTGGTCGAGCGCGGTCCGCTGGTCTATTCGCTGAAGATCGGAGAGAACTGGACACGCGTCCATGCCGACAAACCCTTCCGCGAGCTTCCTCACGGAGATTTCGAGGTACGTCCGACCACGCCATGGAATTACGGCCTGATTGTGGACGAGGCAAAACCGGAAACCAGTATCGCGTTCAGTGAGCAGCCGGTTGGCGAGCGGCCTTTCTCGCCTGAAGGCGCCGGCGTGGTGGCCAGGGCCAGAGGCAAACGGCTGGCGGGTTGGAAGATGGATCATGGCTGGGCGGGAGATGTGCCAGCAGGCCAGCAGGCTTCTCCTGATCCGGTTGAAGAAATCACGCTGATTCCGTACGGCTGTACTCGTCTTCGTGTAACTGAATTCCCGGCATTGTAGGAAGTGACTGGCGATTGTTATGTCCTGAAATCATGGATGGGTCAAAATGAAAGGCAGGAATACTATGCGTGAAAAGAATCGGGTAAGAGCCGTAGTGATGGCACTGACAATATTGATGGGTGTTTCCGTTTCAGGAGCGAATATGCCGCCCGACCTGGCCCGGGGCGAGACGAACGGGGTTGACCGCTCGCGAACCTATAACCTCGGTCCAACCGGGTTGCGCGGATGGATATATACGCATCCAGCGGCGTATCTGGATAGCGTGCAGGGACGCACTACTGCAGCCAGCAGACAGATCCTGGTCACGCATGTCGGTACCAATTCGCCTGCAGCAGGCGTCATGGAGGTCAATGATGTTATTCTGGGCGTAGCCGGCAAGCCCTTTGCAGACGATGCCCGCAAGAGTTTTGGCAAGGCTATTACGGAAGCCGAAAAAACAGGAGTTTTGAAGCTTGTCCGGTGGAGGTCGGGGAAGACAGAGAATGTTCAGCTCAAGCTCAGGGTAATGGGTACGTACAGCGCAACCGCGCCTTTTGACTGTCCCAAGACAAAGCTCGTCCTGGCAGCCGCCTGCAAAGCGCTTGAGAAAGAACCCTTGAACAATGACCTGTGGGGCGCCATAAACGGCATGGCACTTCTGGCAGCCGGCAAACCGGAGTATCTGCCACGGGTGCAGACATTTGCCAGGTCTATGGCGGAAAAGGAACTGAAGCATGAAGGCGGCGGTGCGTGGGACTGTGGTTACAAGAACGTCTTTCTCAGTGAGTACTACCTGCTGACGGGCGACAAGGATGTTCTACCTGGAATCAAGGCGCTCACGATCAAGATCGCAAGGGGACAGGGCCTGTATGGCACTTTCGGACACGGTTTCTCGGATCTTACCACTGATGGCAAGCTTCACGGACCGATTCCACCTTACGGACCCGTGAATCAGGCCGGGCTTATAGCCAATCTCGGAATTGTCATGGGAAAGAAATGCGGCATATCTGATCCCGAAATTGATCCATCAATCGAACGTGCATCAAGATTCTTCACATACTTCGTGGATAAAGGATCGGTTCCTTACGGGGAACATATTGCC
>JBAXMA010000055.1:0-12826 GCA_037134535.1 bacterium | reverse complement strand
GTGTTCAGCGGGCGGGTCCAAGCCATGAAGTTGTTGGACGACGTCCTGGGCAAGAGCAAGAGTAAGCGGACGTTGACGAAGGCTTTGGAAGAGGAGCTGAAGGCCCGGCCTATTGAGTTCTTCAAGACGATTGTCATGCCGCTGCTGCCAAAGGAGTCGAAGTTGTCGGTCGAAAACGATGGCATTGTGGAGTGGAAAAGTCTTGTTGAAGCGTTCCCGCTGCCGGTGGCGCCTGCTGCACCTTCGAATGAGGGTTGATGTTGTCGACCGGTCCGGAGTTCAACCAGGGCCCTGGCTCTCCGGATCGAGGCTGCGTAGCACCGCGACCGCGGCGGATGAATGCTGGCGATGTTGCCTGAGGGACTTCAGAGGTGGCGTGTGGTCATGGTAGCGCTGCTCCTAACCACCGATAGCGACCCGCCCGGCTCACACGGTGATCTCCACGAAGAAGTAGCTCGATGATGCCGTCAACCTGCAGCATGCGGAGCCAGCGAAGAACCTGCATGGGCTTTACGTTCAGAAGTGTTGCGGCGCTATGCATGGACAGAAAGAAGTGGCATTCAGGTGAGTGAGCGCTCAGCGCCCTGCAAAGCGCCACGAGTTGTTGCACGAGCGGGTTGTCGTAAGCGCTTGCCTCGGCTGGCATTGGCTCAGAAAGAGCGGTCTTCCACGCAGCATCAAGCATTCCTGACAAGGGCACTTGCGCACGATCCCACGCCCGGATGAAGTCTGCCCATGTTTCATCGAAATCTCGGGTATTGATGAAGGGGAGAGCAGCGACGTGCCACTTTTTGACGAGTGGGCGCAAGTCGCAGAAAGCACTGTCCTGTAGTGCGGCCTCAAAACGGAGCCCGCGGGCAAATCTGAGGATGCATATATTTCGCTCGCCGTGGCGTTTTGGCAACGTCGTGCTGATAATCTCATCCACCGATACCGCCTGACCTGTTACGGAGCCAACGGAGCCAACGGAGCCAACGGAGCCAACAGAGCCAACAGAGCAGATGGCATGTGTTGGCTCTGTAACATGTGACAGCCATTCCAGGATTTCCGAGTCGATGGGGTGGATGGCCGTTGGTGTGTCTGGAAGGTGGATGCCTGTGCATATGATGAATCGCTTGTCGCAGTACAACTCGAATCCAGGAAGCTTGCGTCCCCGGCACAGCAGTTCGCCGGACAAAAGCGCATGCAGCCCTGTTCCACTGATACTACGCTCGGTGTACGTGGCCAACCTCTTGACGATCTCTATCGTTTGCACGGACAACTCGCCGTTCAAGAAACAATCGTCCAAGTCCACGGCGACAAAGTCACCATTGAGCGCGTAGGCCACCGCGTTGATATCATGCCTGCCGACCATGTTGACGGCGTCGGCAAACGGTGCCCATGTGGCCGGATCGGTGGACGATGCTTTGCAGTTTGGATTGCGGGCCATGTATGGTGTCTTGCGGCCGTCTTGCACTTTGAAGTTCACCCATTGTGGCCGGTTGCGAAGTTCGTTAGGGATGTTGTCAGGCTTTAGGTGCATGGTTTCTCCATGTTGAGACGGATGTGGTCACCAGGTCGCCTCAACGTTATGCAGTGCCAACAAGAGCCGTTCCTCAGCGTGCTCTTGCTCCGCCTGTCGGGCCGCCATCTTCTCTGCGTCCACAAACGGGGCTAACGAGCTTGTGATGAGTTGAGCTGCTGTGCCGTCGTCAAGTGCCTCCCACTGCCAACAGCCTGGACGCTCAGGATTCTCGTTAATGCCATACAAGGCTGGGTGCTCAGGGTTCAGGCCGGCACGGACGAAATGGAAGTCTGCTGAGCACCACTGCCGAATGTCGCGGACGGCGGATTCCGGTATCTGATAGCCCTTGGGATCTGCGTCGCCGAAGTAGAGAATGATGATCTCGCGCCTAGGATAGCGGGTCGCCGCCTGCTCAAGCTCGACTGCGATTTGCTTCTTGTAGGGAATAGAAGCATCGCCCTTGAATGGTCGCAGCACGATGTTGGAGGTGTAGTGCTCAAACTGGCCCGACATAGCGGCCGCTTCAAACCACACCTCCACATAGAACGGTTGGTCAACCCAAAAGTCGAGATTACATGAGACGCCCGATTTAGCCACACGCCGGATCCATGCACCAACACTTTTGAAACCTTGCCCTCTAATAATACTTTTCCGGGTGTCGTCCGCAAGGGTGTCCGGCGCCCAACCGCCCCAGAAGTTCTTACGAGCCTTGGCTGATAACCCCTTGAACCTGAGAAAGTCATCCTTGGATTTGAACGTTCCATCCTGGAGTAACCGGTATTCAACCCATCTCAACGTCACCTGATATGGAACGCTCTGAACATAGGCGAGAGCCTGATTCAACATGTCTGAGGATTCTGCGCTTGGCTTGTATTCTTGGCCTGCACTCGCAAGGGCAACCGATTCAACGATGGTGTCGAGGTCTTTCATCGTTGAACCTCTTCAACCAGAGTTTGCACCATGGCTCCTAGCTCCTGCCGCCGGGCTGCAGGACACTTGGCGAAAAGGTTCTTGAATGCGTCACGGAGCTTAGTTTGGACACGATCAAAGTCGAACGGCTCTGTTTCCGAACTGGCATTTATGCCAGTAGCCCTGAGTTTGCCGTCCGCGCCAACCCGAACTGAACTGGCATTTATGCCAGTAGCCCGGACAGACTCCACCAGGTTGTGCGATACGTTGCAGAGGCTCCCGAGTTGTCGGCTCGATAGTTCTGGGAATTCTTTGAGAGCCAGTTCCACGGCACGCCGTTTGTCTGCCTGAGTCCTTGGCTTACCGTGTGTGGCGTTCGCTTTGAGTGCATGACGGAAAGCGTCAATCCGTGTTCCAGGATGAAGGATCGCTTCAACCTCCTTGGCGCCATTCGTCTGGTCCGCCTGGAGACGATGCCAGCCATCGCCGATCCAACAGCGCTCCATGGTGCCGTACAGTTCCGCCGGCGGAAACTGGTCGCCGTTGCGTTTGTCTTCTGCATATTGCGATACGATAGCCGGGTCCGTGCCGATACGGCATTGTGTGGTGTGGTCAAACTGAATCGCTGTGAGTTTCACACGAACGGTCGCCATGCTCCGCTGGACGGGTGCGTTCATGATTGCCTCTCAATCAGCGCAACAACATCCGACAGGCGAAAACCGGCAGCGCGTTTTCTGCCCGGCAATGTGACTTTCTTCAAGATGCCCACCCGATTCCAGTTGTCGAGACAGCGGAGTCCACACCCCAGCATGCGGGCAACTTCGCCACGACGACAGATTCGGATTTCGGGCTTTTGGATTGCGGCCGGTTCGACATCTGCCTTGCCGTGATTGCGCAGCAGTGCCAAAAGGCGCGTTCGCTCAGGCGTTGAAAGACTCGGATCTGCCCGGAGTATCTCCCTTACCGCGTTGCTTGTGGTTGGTAACATCTGACACGCTTCCTTTCTTTTCACGGCGTGATTGCCGTACACGAAAGGGGCGCGTCAACTAGGCGGGCTCAAATTGTGCAAAATACTGGAGAAAGACAGCGTTTCTCTGTCAACTCTTTGTCAACTGTTTGTCAACTTTCGCTTTCTTCCGTGCCTTCCGTGTCGGGTTCCTGCCCTTCGTCATCGGTGTCGTTGTATCGCGACACTGGGGCCAGTCGTGTATTCTCGCGGTTCTCGTCTTCAGTGTGCACATTGTCCCGATGGGTTCCGCTTTTGAATAAGCCAGGATTGCCGGTCTTCTTCGCGAAACGTTTCAACATGGCGGCCACACTTTGACGGGGAATGGGCCTGCCGTTCTTGTGTGGCAACCTTGCGGCGATCTCATCCAGGGTCATTCCCTCAATCTTCAGTAACGCAGCTTTTCTTTCGACGTCTGAACAACCTTCAGCTCTCTTGATCCAGGCAATTTGAGCCTTTGCCTTGTCTGCCGCGATATGGGGAGGCATTTTCTTCCAGATCTTCTCAGCGATCATCTCGGCCGTTTGTTCGATGATTCTCTTCTGGTCGGGCTGGGCTGCCATGGGCGGCGAGACAACGGGTTTCAGGTGAGCGAGTTCTGACATCGCCGGCACCTGACGTGTCAAATCGGTGCACTCTATTTTACCATCGTTGTAATCGCGAAGCATGTCATTGAAGCAGGTACGCAGATATGGATACTCGTGCAACTGCTCAGGGAGACAAAAACGGATCCTGCATTTGTCAGCCTTTGACCCGTCGTCCCAGACCGTCACGGCGAATGCATGCCCGGTTCCTGTGGAGGGTCGTTCAGTGGATTGGACAGACACTAACTCAGTGGATCCAGGGATTCGCAACGGGCAGTCGATCAGAAGACACAACACTTCATCTGACGTGGTTGCCTGCAGCACGTAGTTGACTTCCCTACAGTACGCTTCTCGTTTATCGGACCATTTGGACGCATAGCAGGCCTTGCCGTTGACCGTGATTAGAAGGAGGCGGTGCTTATTCTGGGCGGGATGCCGTCGGTCGGTTCCAGTGTCAGTCATCTTTCGTACTCCCCCCGCCCGGACACCGCACTGGGCAAACCGCACGGCTGTGACCTTGTCGTCTTTTAAGCCTAATACCCCCCGCTGGGAGCATGCTTCCTTTATGCTTCCTTTTGAAACCCCCGAAACGAAGATTCCAGAAAAGCACACACAAGCGCAAAAGGGCAAAGGGTAGAAAGCTGGTTATTCATAAATACCCTGCTAACATTGGTCAAATTGCGTATCTGACTTGTCTTTATTGATGGTGCCGGGGGAGGGAGTTGAACCCTCATGGTGTTGCCACCGCTGGATTTTGAGTCCAGTGCGTCTGCCATTTCGCCACCCCGGCAGAATCGAAAGTGCGTATCTCTGAGATCACGTACCTATGGTTCTAGCACAGTCGCGTGAGTTTTGCAAAGTGAAGCTCAATGGATAATACAGATCCAGTCTACATCGTGCTGGACCAGCCGGACACTGAACCGGCGCCCGACACCCACTTTGGAATCAGTTTTCCCAGAGAAGAAGGCTCCAAACTCGATTTAGACAGTTCATTCAACGGCAACCAGAGAAACTCAATATAGTCTTCACAAGATTTCAGAACGCCTGACGACTTGAGTGTCTTACACGTCATTTCGAATACCAGGTTGATTTCGTGCTGAAGCTGGCCCTTCTTCCGGTATGAGTGTTCAATCGCTCCCAGGAACTGACCGACGGCGAACGACGCTCCCATTTCTTCCTTCATCTCCCTGCGCAAACTCTCCCGCGCTTTCTCGCTGAATTCAACATGACCGCCGGGGAGGTAGGTGTTTGACGCGCCTTTAGTGTGGCACACCAGCAGATTGCCGCCCACTATGCACACTCCGCGCGCAATCACCTCGATTTCACTCCGTGCATCGCAACATGACTCCGACATATAAGACTCCCTGTTTTCAGTCTGACGCCTACCCGTCAAACGGCCGGTAGTGATTCAATTCCATTACTTCGCCAACAAGGTACAGCGATCCTGCAATACACACAACGCCCTTGTTTTCCCTGGCCCACTTTTCGGCCCCGGCAATCGCCGCTGGCAGATCATCCTCACGAATCTGCCAGCCAAATCTGCCAGCAGCAGCCGCCAATCTGGAACGTGGTATCGCCCGATCTGTCCGGATGGTCACAGTCCAGCAGGCCTTCACTGTTTCCGCAAACTGACGAAGAAAGCCGTCGACATCCTTGTCGTCACACATCCCGAAAACCAGCCCGACCGGTCTCTTCTTTGCAAGTTCCCTCACGGTGCGGCTGAGTTTCTCCGCCGCACCCGGATTATGGCCGCCATCCAGAATCATCAGCGGGTCGGCCGAGAGTATCTGCAGTCTGCCCGGCCACTCAACGTTGCCGATGCCTTCACGCACCGCCTCAACACTCACGGGCAACCGGGATGCCTGACTGAACTCCTCAACAGCCGCAACCGCAACCGCACAATTTTCCATCTGGTGCCGCCCCAGCAGCGGCATGACAACTGTAGAGTAGTCATCGCTCCCGCCGCTCACTGCTATCTTCTGTCCCTTTGCAGACTGAGAAACCAGCCGCACACTCACCACATCTTTCGCCATTACCAGGCGGGCTTTGTGCTCAGTAGCAATCTTCCTGATTACCGCAAGCGCATCTTCTGCAAGATCACCGCAAACAACCGGCCGCCCGTCTTTGATTATCCCTGCTTTTTCCCTGGCGATGCTCGGAACATCAGGGCCGAGATATATGGCATGCTCGACACTGATGCTGGTAATGACCGAAATCACCGGCATGACTACGTTCGTGGAATCCAGCCTGCCACCCATGCCGACTTCAGCGACAACGAGACTGGCGCCACATCGCCGGAAATACTCAAATGCAAGAGCGGTCGTGAATTCAAAGAAAGTAACTTCGCCATGATCCGCCTGCACTGCAAGCGAATGATGCTCGACTTCATCTATCAGCGTCATCAGTTCGTCATCAGGAATGCATTTGCCGTTGACACGAATCCTCTCGTTCAGCCTCAGGAGGTGGGGTGAAGTATAAATACCGGTCTTGTAGCCCGCAGCCCGCAGGATGGAATCTATCAGAGCGCAAACCGATCCCTTCCCGTTTGTGCCGGCGACATGGATCACCGCAAGCTGCTTCTCGGGATTCCCCATTCTGGCCAGCAATGCCTGCGTCCGTTCCAGCCCGAGTTTTGCCCCCATAGTGTGCAGTTTATACAGCCGGCATATTACTTCAGCTTCATTCACTCTTCAGCACCCCCTGGCAACGGTGATCACCCTCACCTCGGCTGCACCAGCCTTCTTAAGCATGTCAGCACACTCATCAACGGTCGCACCTGTCGTCATTACATCGTCAACGAGCAGAATACGCCTTCCTTCGATCCATTTTTCATTCAGTGCACGAAATGCACCATGCACATTCTTTCGCCGCTCAACAGCTGTCAATGCAGTCTGGGTTTGAGTCGGACGCCATCGCACCAGACACCGCGACAGGAGCGGCTTCCCAAGCATGTTCGCAAGGTCGCGAGCCAGCAGTTGCGCCTGGTTGTAGGTTCGCTCCCTCTCCTTGCGATGGTGCAGTGGCACAAATGTCACAGCGTCCACGTCTGCCGACGCATAGTGTATCGCAGAGCAAACCGCAACAAGGCCGGCAAGGTCCCGGCTGAGGTATGCAGCCTGCCCGTACTTGAACGCATGAATGATGCCGACAATACCGCCATCAAAGTGCACGGCTGACCTTGCCTTGCAGAAGTGGCGTTTCCTGCCTGTACACAGCTGGCACGTATATTTATTGGTCACCAACCCCTGGACGGGATTTCCGCAGACTGCGCAGTGCGGGAATTGCACAGGCCAAAAGCTTGCGAGACATTCCCAGCAGACATGCAGAGACTCCCGACCGACAGGCTTGCCGCACCCCGTACACGTTCGCGGAAAGACCATGTCAAGAAAGGTCCCGGCAAGCCCGGCGCACCGACTCATGGCATCTGCGGAACTCATTGTGACACTGGCCTCAGACAATATACTTGCCGGCTATCGGCTTCAGCTTTTTCTTTGTCGCTGATGGAATAAGAGACGAATCCGTAACAATCGCTGTTTTCAAGGACTCCGAACACGCGCAATTACTCACAGGTGGAAGCTCTGCCACAAATCTCTTAATGAAACCTCTGGCAAGGTCAACATTTGCCCGCAAGACACCCAGCAGCATCTCTATATTGACAGCCTCTTCAGTCCGATGCCAGCAGTCATAGTCCGTTACCAACGCCATCGTCTGATAACACAAACCGGCTTCCCGGCAGAGCTTCGCCTCGGCAAGACCGGTCATTCCTATCACATCGAACCCCATCTTCCGATAAAACTCAGATTCCGCCCTTGTGGAAAAGGCCGGCCCTTCCATGTTGACGTAGACTCCCCCTTCGACAACACGTACGTCCTTCTTCCATTCACGCTTAATGAATCTGCGCGCCGTAGCGGCAATCGCTTTCCTCAGCTCCTCACAGGCGGGGTCACCGAACGACACATGCGCAACAACGCCATCCCCGAAGAAAGTATGACGTCTCCAGTCCTTTGTACGGTCGAAATATTGATCCGGCAGCACGATGTCACCCGGCCGGTACCTGGCTCTCAAACTGCCTACCGCACTTATTGATATGATGCGGTCGACTCCGAGCAGTTTCATCCCGCAGATATTGGCCTGGTAGTTTATCTCGGATGGCAGGATGCGGTGCCCCACCCCGTGCCTCGGCAGAAAGACCACTTCTTTGCCGTTCAGTTTGCCACATGTGAACTTGTCAGATGGATTCCCGAACGGAGTTTTCACCGCACGGCGTGTCACGGATTTCAGTTCCTCCATCTCATAGAGACCGGAACCGCCAATGATGCCCAGTTTCATGTCGCTTCCCCCTGTTCTTTGGTTCTGCCGATGCTCATCAATAAAGTCCAGTTGCACCCCCGGGGGGATGCGGGATATTAAACAGTCAATCCTGTCTGTAGAACCATGGCTGGCGGATAACGCGTTGACAAATGGTGAGCCGCGCGGGAATCGGACCCGCGACCCCTTGATTAAAAGTCAAGTGCTCTTCCAACTGAGCTAGCGGCCCATTTGCAATACCAGCAAGGGTTTTGCGATACCCTCGCTTTTCGTGCTTGACGTTATTGACAGTTTATGACAAACTTCTGCCGAAATGTATGAAACGGTGTCATTGAGTGACCCCGGAACGATGTTGGGTGAGGAGATGTAGCTATGCATAAGGTGCCGAAGATATACGAGCAACAGTCTGCCGTCAATGGAAAGGTGTACTCTTGTTTCATTCTGGCTTACTACGAACAGGACGGACACCGGGTCAGACGGTCATTCCCCAGCAAGGCCGAAGCGGAAAGGGCACTGCGGGAATGGGAGGACAAACAGAAGGCACACGTCGAGAAACAGAAGATCCTAAACACGAAGATCGGCATGAAGGCCGATAAGCTTGGGCCGGATGAGCTTCTGGACGCCGTCAACGGTCTGGACCTCCTCAAGGGCCTGGCTTCGATAACGGAGGCCGCAAGCTTCTACATGAAGCACAACAAGCCCAGTGGCGGAAAGGTCAGGGTTGCGGATGCCGCCGCCGAATTCTTCCAGGCAAAGATAGATGACAACTGCCGACCGGCTACCATACTGAGCTACAGGAACTTGACAGGCAACTTTGTCAAGGACATGGGAGCCCGGTACATGAATGAAATCACGTTGCTTGTTTTGAAAGAATGGCTGAGCAAGAAGAAGTTTACCCGTTCAACGCGGACGGCATACCTTCGGCATATCGGCGCGTTCTTTTCCTTCTGCGTAGAGCACGGATATATGGCAGAGAATCCCGCACGGTCAAAACAACTGAAACCGGCGAAGGAAGATCGACACCTTGTGACATATCTGACTGCTAATGACACCCGGAACCTTCTGAGCGCTGCAAGCGATCACTACCCCGACATGGTACCCTATCTTGCAATCAGCCTCTTTGCAGGACTTCGGCCCGTCGAGATCCATGGCGAACACTCCGGACACAGTCCGCTTGATTGGCGCGACATTGATCTGGTGAAGGGCAAGATCGTGGTTCGGCCCGAACAGGACAAGATCCGTCGAGGCCGCAATGTGACAATATCGGATAACCTGCGCGCGTGGCTCCTACCCTACCGGCGCGACTCGGGGCCGGTCTCGTATCAGCGGCGTCAACTCGATGGTGCAGTCAAGAAAAGTAGCGTCAAGTACAGTAAGGACGTGTTGCGACATTCGTTTGCAACATGGCATTGGGCATTGCACCGGCACGAGGGTCAGACCGCGTGCGAATTGGGCGACACCTTGGACACGGTGCGGAAGCACTACGTCAACAGCATGGTGGATACAGAAGACGCTGCGGCCTATTGGGCGATTGCGCCGGTCGAGGCTGATAAGCAGGTCATGAGCATCAAAACGGCTTAGTGGGACCGAACGGAACACAATGTAGGTTACCCGCGCCGATCATCCCCACGCAGTCTTGAGTGCCTCCCGAAACAGCTCATCAAGCCGCCGCGGATCGGATGTCAAAGCCGGCCTCACCTGATTCAGCGACTCGATCCTCTGCAATTCTGCATCGATGAACCCGCTTATCGCCGGGATCCGCGGTCCGCGATCCAGTTCCACTCCCTGCCGCTTTCTGGCCATCAGGTCAGTTATTGCCGACTTCAATCCTTTGTCGTCAACAGTGCCGTCGACGAGCTTCTGGAACGCAATCGGCACCACCCCCAGATCTCGCTCGATCCACCGGCATGCCAGAACAGGCCGAAGGACATAGAAATACTTCTTCACCCACACTTCTTCATCCTTCAGGTACTTTCTGAAGTTTCCCTGCGCCATATGCAGATAGTGATGCAGGCAGGCAATTGGCGAGTAGTATTCCGGCAGGAGTGCCCGGAACTGATCCATGATTGCTGTGTTCTGCCGATACACAATCGGCGACTGCAGCCATTCCAGCAACGGTGGATTCGACTTACGGAAGAGCTCCAGCGCTTTCCTGATGTCCCAACCGGACACATCCAGATCGCCCTTCATCGGCCTCTCGATCACATCCGGTTTGTCGAGAATCGTCAGGTACCAATCGACCGGGTGGAGATACAAGAATCGCACATCGTAGTCGCTGTCTTTCGACTCAAACCCCCAGGCGCGGCTACCCGATTCGCAGGCATAGAAGATCGTGACCTGCTCCGATTTCTCGATCAGTGCAAGCTCATCCACAATTGATTGTCGAATTCCGTCCTCGATCACTTTAATCCCACTCCCCATACCTCTGTCACTTCTTCATTTCGTTCGGTTCCACCGCCCGATGCATCCAGCCATGTGCCGTCTGAACATGGCCTTTCCGGACAAACTTCGCAAAGCTGTACCGGTGCTTGCTCCACTGAATCGCGGATGCAAGTCGTAGCACATAGCCTTCCTGCTCTGAGCCTTCACACGCCGACTTCCCCGTGAAGCATGCCTGGACTCGGTCTTCGTCAAACGGTCCCCGATACAGCAATGGGACAACCTTCAGGTCCAGGATTTGGGCGGAGTCTACCACGTCATCCCATGAAAGACACTCGTTCTTCTCGTTGTAGATTGCGAAGACCATAAAAAAGGAAGGCAGGTTCCGGTAGTGGAGTGAGTGGGTGGCGTACAGGTTTTCCCCGCAAATCCGCCAGTCCTCGGGAATCTCGTGGGCAATGCCGGCATGGAGGTTCTTTACCCAGTTCCGGGACGGATGATTTCGGCTGTTCAGGGAGCGGGCATGGACATAGTCCCGGTACATGGAAGTGTTCTCGCCGTCCATCTTCTCTGTTACGACAACCTCCTGGCCCCCAAAGTTCTTCTCAACCTCCTCCTTGGTGAACACACGGTCGGTACGTTCATCCACACCCGGCGACCATGGCAGGTGTGAGATCTTCGGAAATTTGACGTATTTCGTGAACTGGCCTAATACCCCGCCCTGCTTCAGAATGATCTGCACCGACTCATCGTAGAAGAGCTCGCCCCGGACCCGGAGCCCATTGGGCAGGAAGACGTTGCCCCATTTGTCATATCGCTCTTCCCGGTCGAAATGAGGCGGCAGGGCAATGACCGTGATGCCGGCGGCCGCCCGAAGATCCTCGCAAGCGAGGGTCGTCTGTTCGGCCTCAATATGGTGCTTCGGACACAAGCTGGCGCCGTTCTCCAGGTAGTAACCGCCATCCGTCCAGAGGCGCCGCTCAATGACATGGTGAGCGTCGGCTGCCGGGTCTTCGCAGACGACACACTTCTGCGAATCGCGAATGAAGACTTCATTGCGAAACTCATCTCTGGAAAGGAGTATCATGATCTGGATCGCTTTCGTGATTGGCTTCGTTTGGATCGAACGGCTTGCCGGACGCCGAAACCGTCTTTGACAGCATAGCGGGCATCATCCGCCGAGGGGCCTTCCGCGGATGGCAATGGCTTAAGCAGTTTATCCATACGCTTCAACACCTTTGGCCTGTCATGACTTCCGAGAAATGGTTTCGGCAGTGTCATCAGATACCGTTCGTGGCCTGGATACTTTCTCGGGCTTCGCAGTGTGTCTGCGATATAGGAACGGACTATCCGTATTTGGTCAACGCTTCTGAAATGCAAGAGGCCCTTCCGGTATGAGAACACTGCAATTGGAGCCACGGGGTGTCGGGACAACACATCATCATCCAAACTAATCCGGACTGTCTTTTGCCGCTGAGGGTAGGTGTCGACACCGTATTCCTTCCAGCCGTTCTTCCTGGAGATCTTCGGGCATAGAACGGCGATGTCCTCAACGCTCATGCAGCAGGGTCCGTCAAGAATGGTCACTGTGTTCTTTGTCACCTTTGCAATCAATGTGCACATAGATGCCTCCGTTTCATAACTCGCAGCCTATCTCAACGCTGATGCGGCGGGCGCAATCCGGTGACTGAAGGGCTTTCTTCAAAGATTCTACAACGTCTCTTTCCTGTTGTTTGGCGGCAGCTTCATCCACCAATCAGTGCATCCTGCCCTGTTAAGTCAAAGGTAATTGACACCCTGATACTCACCTTGAAGCCTGGCATGATAATGGCCAAAGAACCAGTATCTACTCGTACTCATCATAGTCAAAACCAGCATCTCCCACACGCAACAATTCAAAGTTTGTATCCAACGCCGGTCGCACTGGCAGTTCTGGTGCCGGCTCACTAGAATTCTGCTGCCGAGCCGATAGGAATTGAAGAACAGCGTCTCTTACAACTTTGTTTGCTGATTCATTCTGCCTCATTGCGATCTCATCAAGGCGCCATCGCCCGGTAGAATCATGACGTATGCAAATAGTGTGCAGACCCGACTCTGAATATGGGAGAGACCATGCTTCCAACATCCAGGCATGTC
>JBAXMA010000054.1:0-12937 GCA_037134535.1 bacterium | reverse complement strand
ACAGGTGGGGCGAGGCGTCCCGCCGAACCGCGGAATGAGCTTGCTTGCCTTTCTTAACTCGCGCGAACGCGTTGCGCCGGTTTCCTCTAGCCATTATGCCCTATGTCGGTTACACTTCCGCAGTTGGTTTCGAGTGGTAATTCATTCTGGTAATATTCACGTGTGGTCATCCTGCAGGGAACTTTTCGCCACAGGCGGATCAGCCTCTGGCTGAACAACCCGTTTAAGACGGACTCCCTTCTGGACGCACACAAATCCATTCACGCGTCGCGCATGGTGGATGACTCTGGATTCAGTTGCAGCTCAATGCTGACTTTTCGGCACAATATCAAAGAAGAAAGAAGGAGAAAGAAACAATGATCGCGGAGAAACTGCAGGAGATCATGAAGAATGACGGTGTTGTAGCTATTGCCACCCTGGGGCCTGATGGGGCGCACATGGTCAATACCTGGAATAGCTACCTCAGAATATCCCAAGATGAACGGCTGTTTATCCCGGCAGGATACATGAACAAGACGGAGGCCAACATCGCACATAATCCGAATGTGCTGATTACATTGGGTAGCAGCAAGGTGAAGGGCTTGCATGGACCGGGGGCTGGTTTCTTGATCAGAGGAAAGGCTCAGTTCATGACATCCGGTCCTGACTTCAATTTCATGAAAGAGAAGTTCAGCTGGCTGCGTGCAACCCTGGCCGTCACAATCGAATCTGCTACTCAAACCTGGTAAATTACAGCTCTGTGATATGAATCCATTAAGAGAGAGATGATCATGCCCAAGTACCCGAACATACCCGATCTCGGCAACCTGACAGAAGCCATCTCTCTTCAAGCGCAACTGAAAGCTGAGTATGGTGCAAAAGACATCATAGCACCACTCATGGAAGCGGAGCGGGCGCTGATCCGGGTGCTCGGAAAACTGAAACAACTACCTGACGATCTGTCACTCGCACAAAGAGAGCCGAACGACCTAGAGTCGATCCACTGTCTCAGACAGTGCGGGCCGCGACGACTGTGGCCTGTGTTTAAAAAGGATATCTATTCAGACCGGCTGGCGGGTGCGTTTCTTGGCCGGATGGCAGGCTGTACACTGGGGGCACCGGTCGAATTCTGGCCTGTAAGCAAGATGCAAGCGCTGGCTGATGAGAATGGTGACAACTTCCCGCCGACTAACTACTGGAGCTATGTCCCTGAACCAAGGGAGAAACGCTATGGAATGAGTCTGCGGCAGGACTATACCCGACGCGGTATTTCAGGTGTACCGGTTGATGACGACACTATATATACGCTTCTGGGTCTTCTTATTGCTGAAGAGTACGGACCTGACTTCACAACCAGTGATGTCGGCCGGTCCTGGGTCAAATACCTGCCCTATGCGTGTACAGCTGAGGATATCGCACTCAAGAATCTCAAGAAAGGCATCACCGCAACGCAGGCAGGATACCGTGACAACCCGTTTTGTGAATGGATCGGCGCAGATATCAGGGCAGACCCATGGGGCTATATGGCACCGGGATGGCCCGAGCGGGCGGCGGCCATGGCTTATCGGGATGCCTACCTAAGTCACCGGAGACAGGGAATCTACGGCGAGATGTTCTTCGCTGCGTCTGTCTCAGCAGCGTTTGCGGTTGACGATCCTGTCGAAGCGTTGAGAATTGGCCTCACTGAGATCCCGAGTGATTGCGCCCTTCACAAAGCTGTGCAATGGGCTCTGCGTATCGCACCTGAAATCAGGAACCACAAGCACGCACGAGCAGCAGTCGACAGGAAGTTCAAGGGCATGCATCCTGTTCACACGATCAATAACGCCTGCCTGACCGTGTGGGGAATAACCATCGGTAAAAGGGACTTCACACGTGTGATCGGCGAAACCGTTGCCATGGGTATGGACAACGACTGCACAGCCGCCACCGCCGGCAGCATTGTCGGTGCAGTTGTGGGCAGGAAAGGAATACCTTCCAAATGGCACAGGGCTTTTGGAGACACTATCCGCTCATACCTGATCGGTCATAAGCAATTCTCAATCAGGGACATTCTGAAGCGATTTGAACGGCAAGCTCGACAAAATATCGAATGAGCACACAATTCAATGCTATTGGCTTTGTATGGCGTCTCGTGAAACTTACTGCTGCGGTAGTGGTGACTTTTCTTACCTCAACCGTAGCGGCAGAATCAGGCGGCATCGCGTCATTCGGTATTACGAGCTTGTCCTCCACGGCTACGAGCAGATGCGCCCGCCCGTTACAGAAGTATTGAATTAGTTGCGCATATCGATAGCGACCTGTATAATTTTGAACTAAATAAACATAAGGAGAGCGTATGGAAAAACTGACAATAGAACTGTGCCCGGAATCAGGAATATGCTCCATCGTCAGGAAAGATGGAACAAAAGTTGATCTTATGCCGGATGAGGTCACGAATCTGCGCAAGGCCCTGAACAATCCTGAATCAGCCAGGACGGTCATTGCCGAGATTGACGAGACCTTCGCAAAGTCGCTCAAGCCGGGAGAACTCGCTCAACTATCCGATCATCTGAAGCAATAGCTCAACTGACTGAGAACTACACCTTCAGCATGATACGGGGATAGCCAAGGCGCTGACGTTTTGTCTCGCCTGGCAGCAGGTTTTCTTTACGGGCCGGCAGTTCGCTCCTGTCGTTTTTTGTGCCATTCTTCAGGAATAGCGAAGTGCCGATGGATACGCTGTGCTTGCCGAACCTTCCATTGATGTTATCGATGGCCTTCGAGGCGTCACGCATTTTCTCTATCTGCAGGCGATCCTCAAAGAGGTCCATCTGCTCATCGCCCTCCGCGCTCAGCCGGCTCAGGAACACCATTGTACTGCGGTACTCCGCACCAGCCCTGTATATGTGATCGAAAAGCTCGTGCACCAGCGGAATCGCCTCCTGCGTCGCCGATGTCGGCCGGTTCAGCTTTGCCTCCAGCCCCTCTTCGTCATAGTTCTGGCGTCGCAGCATTACCCCCACAATCAACGTCTTCAACTTGTGCCGCCTGAGCTTTATGAAAGCAGATTCCACATTCCTGATCAGTTTGGCATATACAAAATCCTTGTCGCGCGATGGCGCGTCGAACGTCTTGGCCTTGCTGATAGAGGCCTGTGGCGCGGGCTCGCCCGTCCGCATGGTGAACGCCGGATTGCCCCGCAATTCGTTCCAGATATCACGGCCCGGTTTGCATAGCATTTTGGAAACCCATTGCTCGGGCCTGCAGACAAAATCATATGCGGTCTTCACTCCGAATTTCTCAAGAAGATGTTTACCGCCGGGACCGATACCCCAGACATCACCAACCGGTATATCGCGCAGAAACATATGTATCCCCGTTCCTGGTACAACTGTAAGGCCATCCGGCTTATCGATCTTTGACGCCAGCTTTGCGAGGCTCTTGGAGACGCTGAGGCCTATTGAAACGGTGATATCCAGTTCGCGCTTCACCTCCTCCTTGATACGCATGGCAATCTGTTCATAGGAGGTGCGAAACAGGCGGCGCATGCCGGTGAGATCGGCAAACACCTCGTCAATGGATGACTCTTCCACCATGGGCGTATACCGCCTTACTATATTAAACATTCTCATCGAGTAGATGCTGTAGGTTTCGTAGTCGCTTGGCAGCACTACCAGCCCAGGGCACATCCGCCTGGCCTCATGAAGGGCCAGACCGCGTTTGACCCCCAGCGCCTTTGCTTCATAGCTTGCACAGGCTATTATGCCCCGTTCCTTTCCGGTCACCACCGGCCTGCCTTTCAAGGCAGGATTGATCGACTGCTCAACGGCGGCAAAGAACGCATCTGCATCCATATGAATAATTGCTATCGGGAATGGATATAGCATTAGTGGCTTGTCATCAGATCGCTGGACTGGGGTCTTTTCATGGGTATTCATTAAAAAGAAAGTTAGCAAAACTTTCGTTCACTTACAATGAAAATGGAAGAGTACCGGCAATATGAAGAGCGATGGAGCGCAAGAGCGCTACCCCTGCTATTTCATCAGCTGGTTTGCTGAGATAATAGGCATGAGAACGGAGAGAGCTACGAGCAGAACGAATATGCCAAGCAGGAGAATAATCACCGGCTCCAGCAGGCCCAGGCTGCGAGTAATGAACCGAAGCCACTGGCGTTGATAACGCTCGCCAGCGTTGTGAAGCAGGCCTTCTAGATTGCCACCGGCCTCTCCTGCCTGGATCCAACCCGGTAGTGTTTCAGACAGCGGCGGAATCTTCCGCACAGCATCGGCGAGACTTCCACCATGACGTACAGATTCTGACGCCGATTCAGCCAGACTTTCCACCCATGCATTTCCTGTGGCGCGGCCGGCCAATTGCAGACCTTCAACCAGCGGCACGCCACCATGCATTAGAATGGCAAGCGTGCGGGAAAATCTAAGGTTTACCATTATAGTAACTCCACGGCCTATCAAAGGTATTGAGAAAATATAGCGCCCGACATCCATACGCAACGCTGCTTCATTGCGCATCCGGCTGCGAATCCGGAGGCCAATAAACGAAAGTATGACTGCCAGCGGTATGCCGCAGACGGCAAAGACCTTGCCTGTACCCATCATGATTCTGGTAATCGCAGGCATGGCGATGTGCATCTCTGTCAACAGCTTCTCTGTCTGGGGAAGCACAAACGTGAAAACACCTGTCGCCACGGCGAGCGCAATAATCAAGACTACTGCCGGGTATACCAGAGCGGTCCTGACCCGATCCTTAACGGATTGCTGCTCCTCAACGAATGATGCAAGGCTGTCCAATGCATCACCGAGTGTACCGGAACGCTCGCCGACGGCAATAAGGGCCTTCTCAAGGAGACTTACCGACTCGCTGGCCCGGCTCATCGCATCAGCAAGAGACTGGCCTTCACGTATGTGGTCACGAACATGCGCCAGAATGCTACGCGCCTCACCCAGTTCAGGCGAATCAATCAGAATATCGAGAGCCTTAATAACAGAAAGCCCGGCCCGCAGCAATGCACCCAATTCACGATAGATAACGGTCCGGTGATCAAGCGATAACCCACGGCTGTGAAAAAGACGCAATCGCGGCTGGCGGTCGCCGGCAGGAGCAATGCGCTCAACGAGCACACCGTTCTTTGAAAGCTTATCCCGTGCATCCTTCGGATCAAGCGCCTCAACAAGGCCCTTCCGGGTTCGCCCCTGTAAGTCCAGGCCTCTGTACTCGAAAGTGTTCACGCAGCACCGCTGCCGGAATGCCCGAGGACGTGAAGTATTTCAGACAGGCTGGTGGCGCCATCCAACGCCTTGGAAATGGCATCGCCAAGAAGATCGTTCATGCCTGATTCGCGTGCAAGGCGCCTCATCTCACCAACACTGCTTTTCCCGAGCCGGATGTATTCCTGAATAACAGGATCAACGACAATCAGCTCGTATATTCCAGTTCTTCCCTTATACCCGCCCAGACATTCCGGACAGCCCTTTGCTTTCCAGACAGGTCTATCTTCCAGTGCTGCCGCATGCTCGCCAAGCGCCTTGAGTTCCTGACTAGTCGGCGTCGTGGGAACACGACAGTGCGTACAGAGTCTTCTCAGCAGTCGTTGCGCAAGCACTCCGCGCAATGATGCTGCCAGCAGGTACGGTTCAACCCCGATATCGGTCATTCGGACCATTGCGCTGGCAGCATCGTTTGTGTGAAGCGTGCTGAAGACAAGGTGTCCGGTAAGTGACGATCTTGCAGCCGTCTCAGCAGTCTCGGCATCGCGTGTTTCACCGACAAGAATGACATCCGGATCCTGCCTCAACACATGTCGCAGCCCGCTGGCAAACGTCAGTCCGATTTTAGGCTTCACCTGGATCTGGCCAATCCCCGGAATCTGGTACTCAATCGGATCCTCAATAGTCATGATATTAAGCGAGTCACGATCAAGCTGGCATATTGCGGCATAGAGTGTTGTCGTCTTGCCACTCCCTGTGGGTCCTGTCACCAGAACAAGGCCGTATGTCTGTGTCAGGAGCCCGGCAAAATCCTCCATCACCTTCGGTGGCATACCGAGCGACGACATGGGCAGAAGCGCCGAAGCCCTGTCCAGAAGCCTCAGCACAACCCGCTCACCCTCGGCCACCGGCACTGTTGACACCCGGATATCGACTTCCCGCTCACCAACCCTTACGCGCGCCATCCCGTCCTGCGGAAGCCGCTTTTCAGCGATATCCATGTGAGCCATCACTTTAAGACGCGAAACAAGTGCAAGCTCCATGTGCTTCGGGGAAGACGACTGCTCGTAGAGAGTACCGTCTATCCGGTAGCGAACCCTCAGCCTGGATTCAAACGGTTCGAAGTGTATATCGGAAGTCCGGGCTTTCATCGCCTCGAGCAGGATCAAGTTGATCAGCCGTGTCACCGGGGCTTCTCCAGCTATCTGAAGCAGATCCTCGCTCCTGACGTTTCCGGACAGTTTGCCGGTTTCGTCCGGCGCAGACATGTCCTTGATAAACTCCTCAGGAGAGTCCTGTCTTTTAAAATAGCATCGTTCGATACCCTTCAGAATCACCTCGATGGGTGCCACGACGGGGCGAAGCTCTTCATCAAGGAGCAGGCAGAGACTCTCCTGCGCTGCGATATTGGAAGGTGATGCAGTCAACACGCACAGTTCGCCATCTATCCGGACAGGAAGGAGAGAGTGTGCGCGTGCCCAGTCGACGGGTAATTTGGACACAAGAGAACTGTCCAGCATCTCGTCTGATATTTCAGCCAGGTGTTGCAGACCATACGTGGCTGCGAGCGTTACGGAGTTATCAGGAGACGGAACTGGTTTCTCGCCGAAAGAGCTGTCGCCGTTGGATGTCATAGTTACACACAGACCTACTTGTCCAGCTTTACGCCCGACAGTGAGTTAGTGGCGTCATTGCCTGTCCTGGTCTTCCACTCGCTCGTCCACTTCTCGGCAGTCTCGACATCCTTGATCACGTGGGGCGTAACAAGAATAATGAGGTTGGTTTTCTCAACTCCATCGGTGGTCCGCCGGAAGAGCCAACCCAGAATCGGAATCGACCCCAGAAAAGGGACCTGACGCACAGTCGAGGTCCTGTCCTGCCGCATCAGCCCGCTGAGAACAAGTGTGCGACCATCAGGAACTGTTACAGTCGTGGATACTTCACGATGAGCTATAGTCGGAGCCAGATTGTTAGCCAGACTACCTGGATCAATGATCGCCTCAATGGTCGGATTAAGAGTCATCATCACCTCTCCGCCCGGATTGATATGAGGAGTCAGCTTAAGTTTGATGCCAACGTCAACACGATCAATGTTCTGAATCACCTGTAAATTGGCGGCAGCGCCCTGAACGGTCGACTTCAGCATGGGAATATTGTTCACAATACTCGCCATCGCGTCTTTATTGTTCTGCGCGAGCAGGGGAATTCGAGAGAGAATATTGAACTTGCCCTTCTGCTCAATCGCATTCAAGTTCAGCATGAGCGGATATGCAGCCGAGACCGATCCGTCGGTTGCCCCGCGCATCCCCTTAGCGAGTCCAACCGTGATACCGTTCGGGAAAAGCCCCGTCTGAATGGCGCTCATGAGGGCATTGGCATCCTGTCGCGTGGTCAGTCCGCCAACGAGCAAATCCTCTCCAACCGAGGACGGACTCCCGACGGCCACCATGTCAACTCCAAAGGCATCCTCATCCTTGGCGCTAACCTCGGCAATCACAATCTCGATAAGAACCTGCTGAGGCATGGTGTCCAAGTCCAGTACCAGCTGTTTAACGAGCTCAAAATCCCTCGGCATGGCATCCACGATCAACGCATTATTGGCTGGATGTGGTTCGATGGAAATTGTTGACCCGCCGCCTGTGGAGTCCCTGCCACCGCCGGTGATTCCAGCCGTGGCAATCGTTGCTGTTCTCTTTGTAAGCAGAGTATTAAGAGTCTTTGCAGCCTCATCTGCAGCTATATACTTGAGAAAGATCGCGCCGAACCGGCCGCGGCCTGAAGGCGTATCAACGTCCATCAGCGCAATGATCCGTTTCAACTCTGCGACCTGCTCAGGAGTCCCTACAAGCACTAGACTGTTGGAATGCGGCGACGGTACAATGACCGCAGGCCGACCGGCATCCAGCGAAGAACTACCATCGGTCCTGGCACCATCCCCTGATCCTTCCGGACGAAATCCCCTGCCCATAGTGCGGGCCCATCGCCGTTGATCATCTGCGCCGGTCGCCATGGCACGGTTGAGTTGAGTAGCGACATCATCAGCAGAAGCGAATTTCAGCGCAACAATCTCGGTAATACGCGCTTGCGCCTGCTTATCCACCTCTGAAACGATTTTCTCTATCCGGCGCAGCGACTCCGCAGTGTCGGTAACGATCAGATAGTTTGTTGTCTCAATGGCACCGATTGCTCCTTCCTTGCCCTGTCTCACCTTGGACTCAAGCAACTTTCGCAACTCGGCCGCATTGGCGTACTGGAGCCGGAAGATCTTAGTGTAAACGCCCTGTTCCGGAATCTTTTCGTCCGGCCCTATCACAGGCGCCGACGTTGACGGGCGCGCGCCCATTGATATTATACGGTACAGCCCGTCCTGCTCCTGAACAACAGAACACCCAGCTGATTCCAGCACCGAAACAAATACCGGGAAAATATCAGACGCTGGAATCTTCGGAAATACTGTGGTGATTCGCCCGTCGACGTTCTGGTCGACAACCATGCGCTTGCCAGTCAGATCGCCGACAATCTTGGCAAATGTCCTGACCTCTATCTGGTCGAAACTGAAATTGAACTGACCATTTGTCGAACTGAGAGCGTCTGCGCCGGAGCACAGCCCGCATTGCAATATTGCCACCGTCCCGAGAATCGCCAACAGCAGTCTTCCGGACATAAGCCTCAACTCCTTCCGAAATCATCACCCTGCCAGCGCATAACATGCCTACCTGGTAATACCGCGTTCCGAAGACTCAACAAATCGTATAAGATAATCAATTTCGGGGCAAGGCGGCAGGTCTTTGCGTATCTTCTCAATGGCCTGCGATGTGGAGAGCTCCTCACGGCAGATCATGCGGTAACAGTCCTTCAGCCGCTCCCTGACCTCCGCATCGATATTGCGTCTTTTCATTCCGACGGTATTAAGTCCACGTGCAGCAGCCGGATTACCCTCAACGATGAAGAAAGGCGGGACATCCTGGGCGATCCGGGTGAATCCACCGACAAATGCCATCTTGCCAATACGGACAAACTGATGTACCCCCACCATGCCGCCCATTCCAACGTCATCTTCAACAATTACATGGCCAGCAAGCTGACTGCAGTTGGACATGATAACACCGTTACCTACCTTGCACTCGTGAGCGATGTGGCAATAGGCCAGAATTGAGCAGTCGTTCCCAACTTTGGTGGTTTCGCCTTCAATGGTGCTGGAGTGAACTGTCACATATTCGCGCAGGGTCGTCCGCTCGCCGATCGTCACAAATGTTTTAGCCCCGGCATATTTCAAATCCTGAGTCTGTGTTCCAACACAGGCAAAAGGATATATCACACTGCCCGTACCGATAGAGGTATTACCTTCTATGACCACGTGCGACATTACACGCACTTTGTCAGCAATTGTCACACCCGGCCCGATTGTGCTGTAAGCGCCAACCTCAACATCAGCGCCAATTTTAGCATTCCTGTCAACAATGGCGGTTGAATGAATCATGTTGCCGCAGCTTTCTCATCTGTAATCATCATCAACAGTTCCGCCTCAGAGGCCACGGCGCCGTCGACCGTCACAACCGCTTTAACTTTGGCAAAGTTCGCCTTGTGTTTCAGGAATGTTGCTTCAATCCGCATCTGATCTCCCGGCTTAAGAACCTTCCGGAAGCGCGCATTATCGATGCCAAGAAAATAGGGAATCTTACCGGCAAGATCTTCTTTCCTGTGAATCTTGATCAATCGGGTCAGAAGTATGCCCGCCGTCTGCGCCATCGCCTCAAGCTGAAGAACTCCCGGCATGATCGGTGACCCGGGAAAGTGACCGGAGAGATACCCGTCGCCAGCCGAGATATTCTTAATCCCTACGATTCTCGTCTCATCATCACATTCAATTATCTTGTCGACGAGCAGCATCGGGTAGCGATGCGGCAGTATTTTCATAATCTCGTCTATATTCAATGTTGTCAAACTCGCTGCCCTCCGTATTACGAGCTCATCATGCCCGCCACAATTCAACCTGCTGTTCCGATTCACGCATCTCGCTGCTACTTCTTCTTTTTCTTACCGCTGGTCCAGAAGTCATCTCCTGATCCCTTGACGCTCTGGAGAACCATCTTCACATTGGCAACCGGCACAACAGCCATCGCCTTTGTACAAATTCTCCGCTCATCATCCGAAATCCACATATTGATGGAGCCTTTTTTCACAAAGACTTCACCAAACTTCGCTTTCGGTTCAATTTCAAGGCACCTCACGTCACCGAAATGCGACAGATAGACATCCTCGTACTTCAAGCCGGTAACAGTGAGCTGATATTCCTTGTCATCAAACAGAAGTTTTGATGCTTCCGTCTTGCCCACCACGAAACTTTTTACTCTCATGTAAAACATGAAACTGAGAATATCACGTGTGTCAGCCTGTATGGCAATCTCTTTCGATGCGTTCGTTGAAGCGGCACGACACGATTTCCACACGGCTTTTCCAGCCTTGTGATCGAAGGTTATGGTGTCGTCCCGCTCCTTATCACCCTCCCTGATATTCTGGGTCAGCCTCAGGGGCAGGAATGTTTCCGGATCGACAATGCTTTCCAGTGCATCATTGACGGGATACAGGGCCGAAACCACATACGACGACTTGGCAATGAACTTTATCGCCAGCAGCTTCCTGCCACCTTCCTCAACCCACTCCGTCCAGAGACGTGCCTCACCGACTGTAAGAGGTCCCCAGTAACCAGCATACACCAGTTCCTCGCCAACCTGGAACCAGAGCCTGTTGGTCGCAACCAGCGAGCTGTTGCCATCAACTGACGCGCCCACCGGCTCGGAGCTCGCATGCAGCCCGCATACAAAGACCCAGCAGCCTGCAAGCAGCGTCAGAACGATTGGCGGCATTCTCATGAGTCAGGTCAGTAACGATACCTATCCGTCTTGTACGGACCATCTGCCGGAACCCCCAGATACTTGGACTGTTCCGCAGTAAGTACTTCGAGCTTGATTGAAAGTTTATCGAGATGAAGTCGCGCGACCTTTTCATCAAGATCTTTAGGCAGTAGATGAACTCCAATCGGGTACTTACCGACTTTGGTAAACAATTCGACCTGAGCAAGCACCTGATTGCAAAAACTATTCGACATTACAAAACTCGGGTGCCCGGTTGCGCAACCGAGATTAACGAGCCTGCCCTTTGCCAGAACAATCAGACTCTTCCCATCCGGCAGCGTAACTTTGTCCACCTGCGGTTTGATCTCGAGCCACTTATACTTCTCTATGGAAGCAATATTGATTTCGCTGTCAAAGTGCCCGATGTTGCAGATAATCGCCATGTTCTTCATGTTGCGCATATGCAGAAGCGTGATCACATTGCAGCAACCTGTCGCAGTGACGAAGATGTCGCCGATTTTCGACGCTTCGTTCATCGTCATGACCTCATACCCTTCCATTGCAGCCTGGAGAGCGCAGATTGGATCGATCTCGGTCACAATAACCCTTGACCCCTGCCCCTTCAGAGACTGGCAGCAACCCTTACCTACATCACCATAGCCGGCAACAACAGCCACCTTGCCGGACAGCATGACATCGGTCGCGCGCATAATGCCGTCAACAACTGAGTGCCTGCATCCGTAGATGTTGTCGAATTTCGATTTCGTAACCGAATCGTTCACATTGAACGTCGGGAAAAGCAAATCGCCGGCCTTTTCCATCTGGTAGAGTCGCTTGACACCGGTAGTGGTCTCTTCCGAAATGCCCCTGAGACTTGGCACTATGCGATGAAAGCGCTTGGGATCCCGCATCAATGACCGCCTGATCACAGCATACAGAATGGCCTCATCACGGCTTTCCGGCTTCGCATCAAGAACCTCGGGATTCTCCTCTGCTTTGTAGCCGAGATGAACGAGAAGAGTCGCATCGCCGCCATCGTCGACGATCAGGTCCGGCCCAGCTCCATTACCCCAGTCGAGGATTCTGTCAGTATACTCCCAGTACTGTTCGAGGGTTTCTCCCTTTGTCGCGAAGATGGCTGTTCCCCTGTCCGCAAGGGCGGCAGCAGCATGATCCTGCGTCGAGTAGATGTTGCAGCTTGCCCAGCGAATTGAGGCACCAAGACTCTGCAGAGTTTCTATCAGCACCGCAGTCTGGATCGTCATATGCAACGACCCTGAGATCTTCGCTCCTCTCAATGGCTGCTGCTTCCGCATCTCACTCCGTAGCGCCATCAATCCCGGCATCTCTATCTCGGCAAGATCAATCTCTTTCCTGCCCCATTCGGCAAGACTGAGATCTTTCACTTCGAACTCTTTCCCACCTCGTCCACTGTTCTGGTTTCTAGACTTACGCATCTCTGAATCCTTCCCCCATCACGTTATTCAACAACTTACGCGGCAACAAGGCCCGAAATCACACCTCTGAAAGGAGTGCATTAACCTTGTCCGTACGTTCCCATGTAAACTTATCAAGCTTGGCAATACGACCGAAATGACCATATGCGGACGTAGGTTCATATATCGGACGCAATAGCTTGAGATCTGCAATAATCTCCGCCGGCTTCAACCCGAACACTTTCCGCAGTGCCTTCTCAATCTTCACTTCAGGCACTATTCCGGTTCCGAATGTTTCGACCATAACCGACACCGGGTCGGCATAACCGATGGCATAAGCAAGTTGAATCTCGCAACGGCTTGCAAGTTTTGCTGCCACAATATTCTTCGCTATGTATCTCGCCATGTATGCCGCGCTGCGGTCCACCTTCGATGGATCCTTACCAGAAAATGCACCGCC
>JBAXMA010000053.1:0-12991 GCA_037134535.1 bacterium | reverse complement strand
AGGACGACGACGAGTACGATCATGGAAATACCTTAGCTTGATAGCTATGGGGTTCTCCCTGCCAATCGAAGAAATGCCAACAACAGGCGGGCGAGACGTCCCGCCGAGCCGCGGAATGAGCTTGATTGCCTTTCTTGACGCAGCCCTGGGTAGAAAGGGCACATGTCGGGCTATAAAGATCTGCTTGTGTCCGATGTTTGCTGGAGGCAAACACTTTCCCTGTCGTCAATGCGAGCTTTGTCGCGTTGCGTCACTTGTGAGGCGTAACGAGCGTAATTTACTATTCGCCACCCATGAGCTTGCAAAACATTTCCATGGTTTCATCAGTCCGGGCATAGAATAGATCCGACTTGATTATATAACCGCTGGCATTCAGTGCCCTGGCCTCGGCTTTGCTTTGCTCGCTTGTTGATGTGGTCAGGATTACAACGGGAACATGCTTGAGAGCAGGGTCTGCTTTGATGGTCATCATCACTTCCATTCCGCTCAGCTTAGGCAGGCGTAAATCCAGCAAGACAAGACCGGGCAGAGGCGAATCTGAAGGGTCACTGAAGTTGTTACGCCGGTACAGATAATCCAGCAACTTCTCTCCATCATCGACATGTATGACCTGGTTGGCAATACGACAGCCCGCGAAGCTACGCCTTACCAGGGCGGCGTGGGCCTCTTCGTCTTCTGCCAGCAGTATGACAACCGGCTTGTTCATACTGTCCCGCCCTCAGTCTTGACAGCTCCTGGCAAGGTAAAACAGAATGTTGTTCCTTGTCCTGATCCCGCCGATTCCACCCAGATACGTCCCTGATACAGCTCCACAATACGTTTGACAATCGGCAGCCCCATGCCTGATCCCTCAATCTTCTTATCAAGCTGCTCAAACTGGCCGAAAACGCGGTCATGATGTTTGGATTCTATGCCGATGCCATTATCTTTTACTGTGAAGACGATCTCTTTGTCCCGTTGTTCCATGCCGATATCAATACGCGGGTTTTTCTGGTCGCCCATGAACTTGCAGGCATTCTCAATCAGATTCTGCCAGAGTTCAGCAAGTCGGGGACGGTCGCCGTATAACTCTACGTCCATGTCCGCAACTACTACGGTAACACCACGGTCTGAAATACGGCCGGCTACTGTATTCACCACGTCATTCACGATATCCTGTACGGCTATATGTGATGATACACCAATAAGCCTGCCAACACGTGACATCTCCAGTAGTTCATCAAGCTGGTGTCCCATCTTATCAGCGGCAGATTTGATAAATTTGACATCCTTTTCAATACTGCTGGAATCCGCCGCAGCCATGTCCTGTTCCAGACAGCGAATAAAGCTCTGGATGGTAATCACAGGACTCTTCAAATCGTGAGAGACTGTATAGAGGAAACGTTCAAGTTCGGCACTCTTGGTCTTGAGCTCTTTGGAGGAATGCAGTAGCGCTTCTTCCGCTTTCTTGCTGCAGGTGATATCACTCAGCGCGACCCGTAACACCGACGCCCCGTCATCTCCATCGGCAGCAATTATCTCCATGCGGACCCAGAATGACCCGGCACCATTCCGCAACATCCGGAACTCACACACCTGCCGCACCCCGGTTTCCTGGAGTTTTTTGCGGTGCAGGTAGAAGATCTCTTGATCCTGATTGAGAATGAACAGCGACAGCGGACGATGTGTCAGCGCTCTCCGGTCGACGCCCAGCAGTTCGGCGGCTGTGAGATTTCCTTCCTGGATCAGCCCCTGCTCGCTGATCGTGAGATAGCCGATTGGCGCCAGATCGTAGAGGCTAACGAACTTCGCCCGCGCCGTTTCCAGATCGAGGTGAGACCGACGCAGTTCCTCGTTCTGCATCTCCAGCTCGATCTGGTGAACCTGTAGTTCGTGTACCACTCTCTCATGCGAAAGCAGAGTATCCGCAGGCAGAGTCTTCTCTCGAGCTTTCACTTGCTGTTCTGCCTGCCGGCGAATATCTGCAGGATAAGAAAAACAAGGGAGTCCATCTGCTGTTTGTTTGGACTTGGACTCTTTCATGTACTGCCTCCCGGCCTCTCTCATCGTGACGCTCACCCATCAATCAGTCTGAGTCTGTAATCTAACACTTCTGCCCCGCCGAACACAAGTCCTTACTCTGTTCCCAATTATTTCACATACCAGAGCGGCATGGGCTTCTTCGTCTTCCACTGGCAGTGTGACAACCGGCTTGTTCATGCTGTCTTGCCCTCAGTCTTGATAGCTCCTGGCAAGGTAAAACAGAATGTTGTTCCTTGTCCCGGTCCAGCCGATTCCACCCAGACACGGCCCTGATTCAGTTCCACGATACGCTTAACAATAACCAGACCCATGCCTGTCCCCTCAATATGTTTGTCGAGCCTCTCAAACAAATCGAATATGCGGTCATGATGCCTCGGGGCTATGCCGATCCCGTTATCCCGGACGTAAAAGACTGTGTCCGCACCCCGTTGCTCCATGCCGATATCAATCCTGGGGCTCTTCTGGTCGCCCATGAATTTACAGGCATTCTCAATCAGATTCTGCCAAACCTCAGCGATTCTGGTACGATCACAGTATAGCGCTACTTCCATGTCTGCAACGCTTACAGTAACACCGCAATCAGTAATGCGGCCGGCTACAGTAGTCACTGCTTCATTCACCAGCGCTTTCACTGATACATGCGACAATACATTCACGAGTCTGCCAACACGTGACATCTCCAGTAGTTCCTCAAGCTGATATCCCATCTTATCGGCGGCGGCCTTGATGAATTTGACATCCTTCTCAATACTGCTGGTATCCGCAGCTGCTATGTCCTGTTCCAGACATCGCACAAAGCTCTGGATGGTAACAACCGGGCTCTTCAAGTCGTGGGACGCCGTGTAGAGGAAGCGTTCAATTTCAGCACTCTTGATCTTTAGCTCTTTGGAAGTACGCCGTAGAGCTTCTACTGCCTTCTCGCGCTCGGTGATGTCCTGATGGAAGGATATGTAGTATCTCGTCCCGTTCAGATGAATCATACTTGTAGTGACGGCAACCGGAAACACATGACCATCCTTGTGACAATGTTCCGCTTCAAAGCGAACAGTTGCGCCAGCCTGAATGCGGCTCATAACGTCGGCTCTTTCTGCGGTTGTCGCGCCCTTGAGCACATCCAGTTTACTGATGTCAATTCCCTCAATTTCGTCAATCGTGTAGCCATGCATACGGGCGAACGCCAGATTAGCCTCAACGAAGTGACCATCCTGCGTCGTCGTAATGAGCCCTTCTGCTCCTTTGTGATAAAGGTCGTGATAGAGCTCCCGGCTTGCTTTCAGTGACAACTCGGCGCGAGTCCGGTCAGCGATGATGGCAACTATCAGGAAGCTCATGAATGTCGACATCGCAAGAAACAATTGAGCTGCAACGAGATGGGCCGCGTCGGTCAGATTTGCGACTGCAAAGAAACCAAAGCCCTTCGTTGTGAATCCGATTGCGATAACCGAAATAGAAAGCACCAATACCGTGATGATCCGAGGACTCAGCCTCACTGCGGCAAGAGCGAGCAGTGGTAACAGCATGTAGCCACGCAATACAGGCGCATTAGCATCAGTGAAAGGACCGAACAAGAGCCACGTCAGGCAGATCGATGCCAAAGAGAGCACAATGGTCTCGATGACGCGCCGAGGCAGCTTGGCATCCTTCGAAGCGGTCCAGAGGACTACCAACGGCGTAACGAGAAGGATTCCCAATCCGTCGGCACTCCACCAGACCTGCCACGTACTGATGAACGGGGCGTCAAAAGCCAGCACAGACACGAACGCACCTATGATGGCCGTGAACCCATTGACTAGAAATGCCACTCCGAAGAGTGCGAGCATTTCCACTGACCGCTCAAAAGTAATTCCCGCCTTGAAAGCCTTTGCCAATACCAGCGCACACAACCATGTCTCAAGAATGTTTGGGGCAGCAAAACCAAGTGATACCTGAATGGAGTTTCCGCCAACAACGTTACCAATGGTGTTGGTCGCGAACAGGACCGCGAGTAGCTTTGCCCAGTGTGGCCTGGGATTGAGTAATATGACAGCCAGCGCAAACCCGCTCGCCGGCCAGATGGATGCAATGCCCTCCGGTCGCACTACGAAGGCGAGCCCCAGACGCATCATAAGCCAGTACACGATTGCAATAGCCGCTAAGACGAATGTTTGCGACCGGAGCCGCGAGCTGGAATCCAATATGAACACTCTTCGAAGAAGCTTCATTATTGCATTATCTCTCTGCAACCATGACCAATGTAACCGCAATTGGTAACCTACTGCCGTTCAGTATATTCATTGAAGTTCTATACTCAAGCCCAATTCGCCAGCCCCTTCCGGCAAGTCCCCATTCTAAGGGTCAGCCCTTAGAATAGAGAATAAGGTTGCATAAGCCAAACGGCGCTGGCGGGCGGTTGCCGGCTGCGTGTTGCGCAAGTATGGCGGAATGACGCAGAGAGAAGCAGCGAAGGTCCGAGGATTGAAGAGCGGCGTGGGCGTGAACTGCCAGTTACGACACTTATGAGAATTGCTGGCTGCCGGAGACGCGCTGAAGAAGATGGTTGAGCGCCTGGACAGAAAACTTGCCGCCAAAACGCTAATCTCTATTCTAAGGGCTGACCCTTTTTTGCTCATCTACCAGAGCGGCATGGGCTTCTTCGTCTTCCACTGGCAGTGTGACAACCGGCTTGTTCATGCTGTCTTGCCCTCAGTCTTGATAGCTCCTGGCAAGGTAAAACAGAATGTTGTTCCTTGTCCCGGTCCAGCCGATTCCACCCAGACACGGCCCTGATTCAGTTCCACGATACGCTTAACAATAACCAGACCCATGCCTGTCCCCTCAATATGTTTGTCGAGCCTCTCAAACAAATCGAATATGCGGTCATGATGCCTCGGGGCTATGCCGATCCCGTTATCCCGGACGTAAAAGACTGTGTCCGCACCCCGTTGCTCCATGCCGATATCAATCCTGGGGCTCTTCTGGTCGCCCATGAATTTACAGGCATTCTCAATCAGATTCTGCCAAACCTCAGCGATTCTGGTACGATCACAGTATAGCGCTACTTCCATGTCTGCAACGCTTACAGTAACACCGCAATCAGTAATGCGGCCGGCTACAGTAGTCACTGCTTCATTCACCAGCGCTTTCACTGATACATGCGACAATACATTCACGAGTCTGCCAACACGTGACATCTCCAGTAGTTCCTCAAGCTGATATCCCATCTTATCGGCGGCGGCCTTGATGAATTTGACATCCTTCTCAATACTGCTGGTATCCGCAGCTGCTATGTCCTGTTCCAGACATCGCACAAAGCTCTGGATGGTAACAACCGGGCTCTTCAAGTCGTGGGACGCCGTGTAGAGGAAGCGTTCAATTTCAGCACTCTTGATCTTTAGCTCTTTGGAAGTACGCCGTAGAGCTTCTACTGCCTTCTCGCGCTCGGTGATGTCCTGATGGAAGGATATGTAGTATCTCGTCCCGTTCAGATGAATCATACTTGTAGTGACGGCAACCGGAAACACATGACCATCCTTGTGACAATGTTCCGCTTCAAAGCGAACAGTTGCGCCAGCCTGAATGCGGCTCATAACGTCGGCTCTTTCTGCGGTTGTCGCGCCCTTGAGCACATCCAGTTTACTGATGTCAATTCCCTCAATTTCGTCAATCGTGTAGCCATGCATACGGGCGAACGCCAGATTAGCCTCAACGAAGTGACCATCCTGCGTCGTCGTAATGAGCCCTTCTGCTCCTTTGTGATAAAGGTCGTGATAGAGCTCCCGGCTTGCTTTCAGTGACAACTCGGCGCGAGTCCGGTCAGCGATGATGGCAACTATCAGGAAGCTCATGAATGTCGACATCGCAAGAAACAATTGAGCTGCAACGAGATGGGCCGCGTCGGTCAGATTTGCGACTGCAAAGAAACCAAAGCCCTTCGTTGTGAATCCGATTGCGATAACCGAAATAGAAAGCACCAATACCGTGATGATCCGAGGACTCAGCCTCACTGCGGCAAGAGCGAGCAGTGGTAACAGCATGTAGCCACGCAATACAGGCGCATTAGCATCAGTGAAAGGACCGAACAAGAGCCACGTCAGGCAGATCGATGCCAAAGAGAGCACAATGGTCTCGATGACGCGCCGAGGCAGCTTGGCATCCTTCGAAGCGGTCCAGAGGACTACCAACGGCGTAACGAGAAGGATTCCCAATCCGTCGGCACTCCACCAGACCTGCCACGTACTGATGAACGGGGCGTCAAAAGCCAGCACAGACACGAACGCACCTATGATGGCCGTGAACCCATTGACTAGAAATGCCACTCCGAAGAGTGCGAGCATTTCCACTGACCGCTCAAAAGTAATTCCCGCCTTGAAAGCCTTTGCCAATACCAGCGCACACAACCATGTCTCAAGAATGTTTGGGGCAGCAAAACCAAGTGATACCTGAATGGAGTTTCCGCCAACAACGTTACCAATGGTGTTGGTCGCGAACAGGACCGCGAGTAGCTTTGCCCAGTGTGGCCTGGGATTGAGTAATATGACAGCCAGCGCAAACCCGCTCGCCGGCCAGATGGATGCAATGCCCTCCGGTCGCACTACGAAGGCGAGCCCCAGACGCATCATAAGCCAGTACACGATTGCAATAGCCGCTAAGACGAATGTTTGCGACCGGAGCCGCGAGCTGGAATCCAATATGAACACTCTTCGAAGAAGCTTCATTATTGCATTATCTCTCTGCAACCATGACCAATGTAACCGCAATTGGTAACCTACTGCCGTTCAGTATATTCATTGAAGTTCTATACTCAAGCCCAATTCGCCAGCCCCTTCCGGCAAGTCCCCATTCTAAGGGTCAGCCCTTAGAATAGAGAATAAGGTTGCATAAGCCAAACGGCGCTGGCGGGCGGTTGCCGGCTGCGTGTTGCGCAAGTATGGCGGAATGACGCAGAGAGAAGCAGCGAAGGTCCGAGGATTGAAGAGCGGCGTGGGCGTGAACTGCCAGTTACGACACTTATGAGAATTGCTGGCTGCCGGAGACGCGCTGAAGAAGATGGTTGAGCGCCTGGACAGAAAACTTGCCGCCAAAACGCTAATCTCTATTCTAAGGGCTGACCCTTTTTTGCTCATCTCGTTTACTCAAAATAGCGGCCGCATCTTCTGGATAGATCTTCCGGATACAGTCAGTACAAAGGCCATGGGAAAACTTGGCCTCGGTATGTCTGGCAACATAAGACTCAATTTCTTCCCACTCATGCCTATTGATGCGTATCTTCTTACAGCTGGAGCAGATCGAGATTAGTCCCCGGAGTGTCTTGACCTCCTCCAGTGCTATTTTGTATTGATTGGCGAGCAGGGCCAGAGCTGTCTCAGCATTCTTCTGTTCGGTGACATCACTCAGCGAGACCCGTAACACCGACGCCCCGTCATCTCCATCGGCAGCAATTGTCTCCATGCGGACCCAGAACAACCCGCCGCCTTTCCCCAACATCCGTAATTCGCACACCTGCCGCACCCCGGTTTCATGAATCTGTTTGCGGTGCCGGCAGAAGATCTCTTGATCCTGACCGAGAATGAACTGTGACAGTGGACGACGTGCCAGCGCTTTCCGGTCGACGCCCAGCAGTTCGGCGGCTCTGATATTTGCCTCCTGGATCAGTCCCTTTTCGCCAACTGTGAGATAGCCGATTGGCGCCAGATCGAAGAGGTCAACGGACTTCTCATATGCTGTTTCCAGATTGAGTTGAGACCGACGCAGCTCCTCGTTCTGCATCTCCAGCTCGATCTGATGGACCTGTAGTTCATGGACCACGCTCGCATGCGAAAGTCCAGTATCCGCAGGCGAAGTGTGATCTCGAGCTTCCAACTGCTGTTCCGCAGCTAGACGGCGAATGTCGGCGGGAGAATTGAAGTGAGGGAATTCGCCTTTGGATTGTCTGGACATGGACTCTTTCATTTACTGCTCCACGGCTACTCTCATTGCGACGATCGTGGCGACTGATTGCCCCAGTTGCAGAGGAGACTGATGCACAGAGCGATCATCATGTAAGGGTACTAGCGCGGCATGGGCTTCCTCATCGTCCACCAGCAGGATCACAACCGGCTCGTTCATGCCTTGCCCTCAGTCTTTATCGCTCCTGACAAGGTGAAGCAGAAAGTTGTTCCTTGTCCCAGTCCTGCCGATTCCACCCAGATCCGCCCCTGATACAGCTCCACAATACGTTTAACAATAGCCAGCCCCACGCCGGTGCCTTCAATATGCTTGTCCAGCCTCTCGAACAAGTCAAATACACGGTCATGATGCCTTGGCTCTATGCCGATGCCGTTATCTCGAACATAGAAGACCGCCTCTTTATCCCGGTGTTCCAGCCCAATATCAATTCTGGGGTTCTTTTGGTCACCCATGAGCTTGCAGGCGTTCTCAATCAGATTCTGCCATATTTCAGCTAGTCTGGGGCGATCACCGTATAACGATACATCCATGTCAGCAACTTTAACGTCAACACCACGATCTGAAATGCGCCCGGCTACTGTATTGACCACATCATTTACCAGATCCTTTACGGTTACATGCGATGATGTGCCAATCAGTCTGCCAACCCGCGACATGTCCAGCAAGTCATCGAGCAGGTGCACCATCTTGTCTGCGGCTGAGCTTAAGAACTTCAGATCCTTCTCAATCTTGCCGGAATCAGATGCGGCTATGTCTTCTTTCAGACATCGCATAAAGCTCCGGATGGTAACAACAGGGGTCTTAAGGTCGTGGGATGCGGTATACAGGAAGCGTTCCAGTTCGGTACTTTTGGTCCTTAGCTCTTTCTCTGCCTTCTTGCTCTCGGTGATGTCCTGAGTCGCCCCCCGGACCATAACCACTTTACCTTCAGAATCAACTTCAACCAGCCCACTGGCCCACATCCATCCGCTGCTTCCATCCTTCTTTACGGTTGTCAGTTCCAATTCGTAAGGAACTTTTGTCTCTATCGTGTTCGCAATGGCAGCAGCAAGCCTTTCCCAACTTTCAGGGGTAAACAACTTCATGCTTTCGGTATACAGGGGAGGAGGGAGCGACGGATCGGCACCATACATTCTGTAAAGTTCTTCCGACCAGACGACCTGATTCGTTGCCACATTCAAACGCCAGCTGCCTATTTTGGCTAGCCGCTGCGCTTCCCTGAGGTCTGCATCTTTCTCACGCAACGCACCTTCAGCCATCTTGCGCTTTATATTGGTCATCGTCTGTGCAGCAAGAGAGGCTATTGTTGAGGCGAATGCCTCCTCGTCGGAATGCCAGGCCCGTTGATTCCCGCAGTGCTCTAAACACACTACGCCGATCAACTTGGCGTCAACCACAATCCCGGCGTCAAGCATTGAGGTGATTCCCAGTGGAATCAGATAATTTGCGGCAAACTCACTCGTGCGACGGTCTGTTAGTGCATCGCTGGCAGAGACACGACTATCGGTTCGGATTGCATCGAAATATTGCGGGTGGTCTGCACCTGCCAGAGACATGCCCTCGCTGTGTTTCTTTGCGTTACGATCATAGAGATCAATACAGCGCAATGAATTATTGTCTTCGGAAAGCAACCATATGCTGGCACGATCAACCTCACCGCCTGCCGCAGCCATCTCCGTCAGTCTTTGCATCGCCAGCGACATGTCAGCGGTGGCTAATGAATCATCAATAGCCAGTTGTGCAATTGCAATGCGTTGCAACTCCGACCGGTGCCTGCTATTCCTGGCAATACCATCCGCCTTCTTGCGCTCGGTGATGTCCTGGTGGAACGCAAGGTAGAAGGACTTCCCATCGAGAATGACCATGCTGGTAGTGACAGCAAGAGGGAAGATGTGTCCGTCCTTGTGCACATGCTCAACTTCAAACCTCACCGCTTCTCCCGCCGTCACACGTCTAATAATATCGGCACGATCTTTAAGAGCATTCTCTTTAAGGACATCCAGTGTATTGATGTCCATTGTCTTGAGTTCGGCAACCGTGTAACCATGCATTTCCGCAAAGGCGTTGTTGACCTCAGTGATCTCTCCGTCTGGAGACATAATGAGGAGCCCCTCATTCGCCTGCTCGAACAAGTCCCTATAGCGTTTATTGGCTACCAGCAATGCCGCCTCAGTCTTCTTGCGATCGGAAATGTCCTGAATAGTGCCTATCAGTGAGAGGGCATTGCCGCTTGCATCGAAATCCGCTTTGCCCTGACCATTGACCCACCTGACAGCGCCGTCGGACTTGCGTATTATCCTGTATTCCTTGGAGAATGGTTGACGTTTTGAGATGACTTCTTCGGCCAGATAACGTCCCATCATATCCCTGTCATCAGGGTGGACTATTTCCAGCCAGCCCTGAACGCTTCTGTTGTATTCACGATCAATGCCGAAGATCTGATCAAGGACCTCCGATGATTCCCACTGTCCGATAGTAAAGTCTGTTCTATAAGATCCTATTGAGGCGGCTTTTTGTGATTCCCGGAAGAAGTATTCACTCTCCCGCAGCGTCGCCTCTACCTTCTTACGTTCAGTGATGTCGCGGATGACTCCAATAAGCCCGACAACATTGCCTTTCGAGTCCATGATGGCGTCTGCTCGTTCATAGGCAGAGAAGACTCGGCCGCTCTTCTTCACCATCTCCAGTTCACCCAACCAGGTCTTGCCGCTCATGATAGTGGTGAACATTTCCTTGGCGACATTCGGATCTTTGACAACAGCCTGTCCTCCTCCATTCGCCTGTAACTCTTCGGCGGTCACATACTCGAACAAGTCGGACAAAGCCTTGTTTTGGTACAAATGGCGCCCCTGTGCATCCGAAATCCCGATGGCATCACTGGCTGACTCAACGGCTGTCGTAATGCGGAGAAGCTCTGCCTCGGCCTTCTTGCGCTCGGAAATGTCCCGCATGATGGTTGAAATGAACAGCGGCGTTCCGTTCAGGTCCTTGTGAACCACGATGACTTGAGAAACAGGTACCTCTGTGCCGTTCCCATGCAGTACCGCGATTTCTCCTCTCCATGTTCCGGCCTTGAGAGCAACGGGGAGAGCTTCGCCTTCAATCAGTTTCACCGCCCAGTCCGGATGCATATCACTGATCTTCATATGCGAGAGATCTACGCCTTCCGGCAAACCGATCATTCTATTTGCGGCACGGTTCAGGAAGATAATCTTGCCCTGCATGTCTGCTACACCAATGAAGTCTTCGGATTCATGGATGATTGCAAGCAGACGCGCCTTCTCATCCTTCGCCTCTTTGCGCCTGGTAACATCTTTACTGACCCCGACAAACCCAATCGGCTTGCCCGAATCATCCTTCATCACGCCTACAGTAAGTTCGCCATCAAATACTTCGCTCTCCCCTTTCCGTCCGATGAATGGAACGTCCCTCATCATGCCGACATTGAATACCTCTTTCATTCCGACCGCCGCCCGCTGACGATCTTCTTCGGCTATCAGGTCAAGAAAGTTCTTTCCGATCAGTTGCGATTGTGATGAAGCGCCGTGAACAACGACTGTAGCTTCATTGCAGAACGTGATCTTCCCTTGCAAGTCCACAACGGTTATGGCGTCCGGCGATGAGGCGAAAACGCTCCTGAGCATCGCCTCGGACGCCTGGAGTGCTTTCTCCGCCTTCTTGCGTTCGGTGATATCCTCGACAAATCCTTCATAACAGCGGGGTGAGCCATTCCGGGCTTCAATAATTCGAAGATGGAGCCTTCCATGCCAGAATGTGCCGTCCTTACGACGATAACGGTTTTCGGTGATAACAACTCCGCCAGCTTCCAAGGCGGCGGATCTGACAAAGTCGCGTTGCCGAGGGTCGGCATAGACCTGTTCGGCAATATTGGTGATACTGCCGACTACCTCTTCGGGAGACTCATACCCCAACAGTTTGGCGAGAGCCGGGTTTGCGTCAATGAATCTGCCCTCAAATGTGGTATGAAAGATGCCGATGGTGGCGTTGCGAAACAGACTGTGATATTTCTCCTCGCTAGCTTTCAGCTCCTCAGCCGCCTTCATACGCTCGGTGATGTCCTGAATCATGGCAAGAGAGCATTTCTTCCCGCCAAGTTCAATTAGATCTGCGGAATACAGGCATGCAAGAACATCACCAGTCTTATTTCGCAGATGTATTTCCTGTTCTCGCAGGCACCCATCTGCAAGCAATAGCGGCACCATGCGTTCGCGTTCCTCAGGATACGCCCACAACCCCAATTCGTGAGATGTATGGCCAACCGCCTCTTCTTGCTCGTAACCCATAATCCTCACGAAGGAATCACTTACTTCGAGTATACGCCCATCATTGACTTGAGTGATGGTGATAATGGCCGGGCTTGCACGAAAAGCTTTTGCAAACTTCTCCTCGGATAGACGTAACGCACCTTCAATCTTCTTATGCTCCGTAATATCTCTCCCAAACACCACGAACCGACCACCTTCGACCTGCTGATACTGAACGCTGATCTCGACATCAATAATGCATCCATCCTTGCGCTTGTGACGGGACTGGAACCGATCTTCTCCCTTGGCTATGGCCTTCTTGATATGGGCGGCCGTGGCTTTGGCGGATTCGGAGGCTTCCACATCCAAAACCGTCATTGTTAGTAATTCTTTCTGGCTATAACCGATCATCCGGCAATACGCGTCATTAACTTTCAAAAAGCGCCCCTGCAAGTCGACGAGCCAGAATCCATCCAGTGTCGTCTTAAGGATGGTTTCAAGTAATTGATTCTTATCAACAGGCTTCTTCTTCACCTGTTTCTTTGTCGGCTTGCGTTTCATGACGGTCTTTTTCATACCATCTCCCGCCAGCGTATTGAGGAAAACGCCATTATGCACATCGGCATTTCGCACTCAAGTCCAAATCTCCCGACAGTCCAAATCTGGGCGCATGGGAGCTCTCGAGAGGTTGTCTGGTATTCTCTATTTGGAGTGCGGCGGCTTGACCCTGCTCCTTACACGGATATATTCGCTATAGACATGCGGACCGCTTTCTGGCA
>JBAXMA010000052.1:0-13032 GCA_037134535.1 bacterium | reverse complement strand
GCATAACCCTAAGATCCTGATCCTGGACGAAGCCACTGCGGCGGTCGATCTCGACACGGAGCTGCAGATTCAGGAGGCAATCGGACGGCTTATAAAGGGGCGGACGACCTTTGCAATCGCGCACAGACTGAGCACGCTCCGGAATGCGGACCGGCTGGTCCTGCTCAAGGACGGTGAGGTTGCCGAACTGGGCACTCATGAGGAGCTGCTGGCCAAGAAGGGTGAGTTTGCAAGGCTGGTTGATGTTCATAAGGAAACTTCATCAGTCGTGGAGGTGTCCTGATGAACGGACAGCAGATTGCCGCAATAAAAACTGAACCCATGTCGCTTGCTGAAGCGGCGCGGATCAAGTATCTGGATCCCCTGAAACTTAAGTTCCGCAGGGCAGGGATTATTCTGCGTATGACCATTGAAGGTGAAAGAACAGTACTCAAGGTGGCTGTCTCGCGTGTCTTTCCGTTGACTCATCCGGAGCGCTACCTGAGCATTCGGGACGGCAGCGGAGCGGAAGTTGGCATACTCAAGTCATTGGAGCAGCTGGCTGATAACGATCGCAAGCTGGTTGAGGAGGACCTTGATCGTCGCTACTTCATGCCTGCGATTGAGAGGATAACCGGAGTCATTGAGCGATTCGGCACAGTTGAGTGGCAAGTTGACACGGATCGCGGGAAGTACCGCTTGACCACCCGTGATATGCGGGACAATGTACTGCGGCTCGGGGGCGGCCGGTACATCATACAGGATGTCGATGACAATCGCTACGAGATCGCCGATGCCGCCCGGCTTGACCGTACATCTCTTGCGAGGCTCTTGAGACATCTGTAGTGATGGCGAGGCGAGAGTACGGAAAGTGTTCAGTGTTCAGGAAAGATGCCCGGACACAGGAGTCATGTATCAAAGGGCAAAAGGAGGACAATGAATAAGTATGCCATCCGCAGGTGTGCTCAAGCGGCAGGTGTGACAAGCCGCCGTGCCAGTCACATGAGTGAAGCTTTCTTGCACATGGTCCATGTATCCTGTTCTATCTTTGCGTTGACTGCAGGTTTGGCGTTTGCCGAATCAGTCGCCCCCACAAACGATCCTGTAAAAGAGGCGGAATTGCGTGCTGAACGCGCGACTAAAGACGCGAAAGCGCTGGCGATCCGCATGGCAGATCCGGTGCTCCTCGCACGGGGCGAGCCGTTTGTTCACTCGGACCGGTATCTCGACGCGATCAACATGCCGGTAGGCGGCATTGGTGCCGGCATGATCCAGATGAACGGCAGGGCCGAGATGGCGATCTGGCAGATATTCAACAATAACACCAGTTTCAAGGTTCCGGACAGCTTTCTTGCGGTTCGCGTCAAGGACCGTGCCGGAAAACCCTTTGTGAAGGCACTCCAGACTCTTGCAGTCGGGCCATTCGATGCAATGAAGTCACTCAGCTTTCGAGGGGCCTATCCGTTCGGCCAGTATGTTTTCAATGACCCTGATCTGCCGGTCAAATTGAGCTTGGAGACATTCAGCCCGCTGATCCCGATGGATGAGAAGAATTCCGGGATGCCGTGCGCTGTGTTCAATGTGACAGTAGAGAACCCCTCGGACAAGTCTGTTGAAGTCAGCCTCCTTGCCTGTCAGCAGAATGCTGTTGGCTACCGGGCAAACCAGGAGATAGACAACCGGAAACATTCCGCGTACGGGAGTAATAGCATAGTGGTGATACGCGATCCGGCTGCAACGCTTCTGCACATGACCCGGAACGCACCGCAGGACGCAGCTGTTCAGGGAGACATGGTGCTGATGGCCATGGCGGAGAAAGTCACCGTGAGCGCTGACTGGGCAGGCCTGACCAACCTTTGCACTATGTTTGAAGCGGCTAGTGCATTGCCTGGGCCAGACAAGGGCGGCCCATCGACTGCTGGCGAAACTGTGAACGGTGCGCTGGCGGTAACGTTGAATATAGCGGCCGGACAGAAGCAGACTGTGTCTTTTGTCCTGGTCTGGCACTTTCCGGGTGGCGTCGGGCAGTGGAGCGGTGGCGGCGGCAATATGTATGTCAACTGGTGGTCTGATGCGCTGAGCCTCGCGCGCGAACTGCAGAAGACGCTCCCTGAACTGACCAGGCGTACTCGCCTCTACACTGATACTCTGTATGCATCGAACCTGCCTTACTGGCTGTTGGATCGTATCGGTTCGCAGGTTGCGGTATTGAGGAGCCGCACTTGCTTCTGGACCAAGGACGGCTATTTCGGCGGGTGGGAGGGATGCAATCCCAAAAAGGGCTGCTGCAAGGGTAACTGTAATCACGTCTGGCACTATGCTCAGACGCATGCCCGACTCTTTCCAGGTATCGCCCGCCGGATGCGTGAGCAGGAATTCCGGTTTCAAAGACCTGACGGCGGCATTCCTTACAGGCAACCCGGTGAATTTCCGGTTTGCGACGGACAGAGTGGAGCAGTCCTGAATTCATACAGGGAACATCTTATGAGTCCGGACGGCAAATGGCTCGACAAGAACTGGGCCGGCATTACCAATGCGATGAATTACAGCATTACTACATGGGACAAGGATGAAGATGGCGTGCTCGCTGGCCCGCAGTGGAACACGCTGGACGGCGCTCTCGGCGGCAGTACGTCGTGGTTGGGTTCTTTATATCTCGCTGCACTCGCGGCAGCTGAAAAGATGGCGATCCTCGAGAAGGACGGAGACGCAGCAAAGCGCTACGGCCGCATTTTTGCCTCTGGTGCGAAGACGCAGGACGAGACGCTGTTTAACGGTGAACATTACATTCAGATTCCGGACGAGACGCCGCAGCAGGACTACGGAAATGGCTGCCATATAGATCAGGTGTTGGGTCAGTGGTGGGCTAATCAGCTGGACCTTGGCCCGATCTATCCAGCAGATCATGTGAGAACAGCTCTCGCGATGCTCTTGAAATCCAACTTCAGGACCGACTTTAAAGGGGTGGCGCAGATGCCGCGCAAGTTTGTAACCGACAGTGATTCGGGACTGCAGATGATTACATGGCCGAAGGGCACCACCGGGAAGAAGGAGATGCAATACGCCAGCGAAGTCATGAGCGGGTTTGAGTATTCAGCCGCCGCTGCCATGATCCAGTCCGGATTGCTCAGGGAGGGATTGACGGTCGCAAGGTCTACCTGGGAACGCTATGACGGCAGATTACGCGAAGGTTTGTCCGGCGGCAACTTCACGTCATGGGGGTTCAGCGGCAATCCGTTCGGTGATGATGAATGCGGTAAGTTCTATGCAAGATCATTGAGCTCATGGTCCCTTCTGCTTGCCTGCCAGGGCTATGTTTATGACGGACCAGCAGGAGTTATCGGTTTCAGACCGGTATGGCAGCCGGAAAATCACTCGTCCATGTTCACGGCAGCGGAAGGGTGGGGGTTGTTCACGCAGCTCCGTGCCGACAAGAAGCAGACTGAACAGATCAAGGTTGTAGAAGGCCGGGTGCGAATCACAGCACTTGTGTTCCGTCTCCCGAAGGATTGTGTGGCCAAGTCTGTCGAGCTGCGGCTGGCTGGCGCCGTGATCGTGGCAAAGCCGGTTAAGACGGATGCCGACCTTCGCCTGACGCTGGACCAGCCCATAGTAGTGGAATCAGGCAGTGTTCTGGAAGTGACGATCAAGCTGTAAGCTCAGGTTGATCTGATCGCGGATGCGCTCTGCTGTAAGCGGATGGCTTGTAGCGAGCGATATTTGATATTGTTTCTAACTTGGCTTGAGAGTTCAGTGGGGGTTCGTTTATCCCTGCCAGCTGCGGTATGGAGGTCTTGGATGTACAATGCTCTGCTGAGCCTCTGGATGCTTGCTGTAGTTGCAATGTTTATCATGGGCGGTGGGACTGTTGACGCGTTCGGGGCATACGGCAATCCTGAGCCTAAAGCTACACAGCACGAATACTCCTGGCGGCTGGGACCGCAATGCCAGTTGGATTATCCATCCGGCGGTCATTGGTTCAATCTCGGGCCGACCGGTGCACGCGCCAAGATTTCAATAGCCGAGCCGAAGGTCTTCATCGTTAAGTATGTGTTCCCGGTCTCACCCGCGGACAAGAAGCTTCACCTCGAGGATAGAATCGTTGGCGTAAACGGTAAGAAGTTCAAAGATCCTGAGGTATTCTACACCGGTTACTATGGACCGCGAATGGAGCTGGGCAAGGCGATTGAAGAAAGTGAAGGCGATACGAAGCTTGCAGGCAAATTGACATTCATGGTCGTGCGTGATGGCAAGAGCATGGATGTTGTCATCCAGCTTCGTCATCTGGGTTATTTCAGCCGGAACTTCCCGTTTGACTGCAAGAAGTCGGAGGCACTGGTCAAAGATGGGTGCGAATTCCTGCTGAAGCACTGGGGATCCGGTTCCCAGCCTGGTGGCTCGTTCCCCGGTCACTGGCACACACAGGTGGCATGTATTCTCGCACTCATGGCTCAGGGCGACACATTCATGCCGCTTCTCAAAGAGCATTACAAGATTCAGGTTGAGAAGAAGATTGCGCCCGGTCCGGGCTGGAACTGGTGCAATGCGCTGCGCCTGATCGAGCTTAATGAGTGGCATCTGCTCACAAAGGACAAGACCGTCATTCCATTGATCAAGCAGGAGGAGAAGATTCTGTGCGAGATGCAGGCTCCTAACGGCGGTTTTCAGCATGGTCCATACAAGGAGGGGGCCTATGGATGCATGGCGCTGCCGGCCGGTCTTGCTGGTATCGGCTGGGCACTGATGAAGCAGGGAGGCATTGAAGTGGACAAGGAGCACTACCTGCGGTCCCGTAACGGGTTGACATGGAGCTCTCAGCCGTCAGGAGAAATCGGGTACGGCGTAGGGATGTATACTCCGAGTATTCCGACTGTGCCGCCGGGCTATAAGCCACCGGCGAAATTCAACATCGAAGACGGACGCAAGACGGACAGTCGCGGCGGCGGCGCCTCGTCGGCTGCAACGATCATGCACTATCTTGATCCGATGGATCCGGGTTCAGAGACTTACTTCAAGCGTGGCATTGTGCACATGGCAGCATGCACCGATATGATGATGGATGGCCACGCGTCTGCAGCCCTTCAGGCTCAATGGGGCTGGATCGCTGTAGGTCTTGGGACGGTCACGGGCGACATGAAGAGCTACCGCGAAATGATGGACTACTGGAAGTACTGGTTCAATGTTAACCGCTGCTATGACGGATCGTTCTACTTCTCGCCGTGTATCGACTCGCAGGTTGATCCGTTCTCTGACATCCGCTATATCAGCACCGGTTCTGCAATCCTGGCACTTTCCATCCCGAAGCATGGTCTGGCCATCATGGGCCGTGATCCACTGATACCCGGTGTTGAGAAGGCCGCGCTGTCTCCGACGGCTCTCAAGACCTACAATGCCGTCAGAACCGGGAAGGGTAAGACGCCTGTGATTTTGCAGAGCATCAGCAGCTTGAAGAAGAGCGCAAAAGGCGATGAATCGACGGCTCTGGACCTGATGGAACAGTATGTGATGAAACCTGTCCTTGATGGAATCGGGGACCTGGAATCGCTGGTAGAAAAGAAAGACATGTACAAGTTGTCTGAGAAGATGGTTGCTGCAGATCTCAAGTACAAGGGTGTTGGTGAGTACGACACCAGGACTGTGCCGTTGCGAGCGGTGTTGACTGCAAATCAAGGTCAACAACTCATGGCAGTGGGGAAGAACTTCTACATGCGCGTGGCGCCTCTTTACGAAGGACAGCTAAGCGGCTCCCTTAAGAAAGGGCAGGTGTTGAAGGCGACAAAGGAGTTTATCAGTTCGTCGCCACCGGAGCCATATCTCGGCATGGCGAATGATCGTGCCGCCGTTTTGCTGGCGGAACTGGAAGGTGTTGTGAGTGAGGTCACGGATCTGCAGAAAGAAGGTGACGTATACAAATCCGCCGTTCAGCTGGTGAACGCGGACAAGGAATATGGAGCCTATTCTAATTATGTCGCCATGGTTGCCTCGTTTCATGAAATGCTGAAGACCCCGGAAAACGTGAAACTGATGCAGATCGGGGGTGCATACTACAAGATTATTGAACCGGTCCGCAGTTCTGTTGCCGTATCTCCGACCAGGGGGCAGACCATTCAGTCTCTGAAAGGCTTTATAGGTGTTAACGGTGAGTCTGCGGTGTATGGAGCTAAGGCCCGTCAATACCGTGAGGAGTTACTAACGGAACTTGATACGCTGGTGAGCGATATCACCGCGCTGCAGACTGACGGCGATGTATTCCAGGCATCGAGGAAGTTACTGGATGTTGACAAGGAGTACGCAGGGTGTCCAGAGTATGCGGGGAAGAGTCGTGAGGTGAGGGCTGAGCTTAATAAACCAGCTGCCAAAGCGTTGATAAGGATTGGCGCACTGTACTATACATTGGAGGACTTCGTGGCAAGGAATCCTGGCGATTCGGCACAGAAGCGGATTGATATCTTTGTCAAAGTGAATGAGAACAACTACTATGGCGCAAAGGCGAAGGTGCTGGTAGCGGGCGAAGAAACGGTGGAGAGCAAGAAGAAGGGTAATTAAAGGTTTTCTTCAATGGATATGGAATTTGAGTGATGGCACAACGGGAGGGACGGCGCTCCGTCGCCGTCCGAATATAGCAGACGATAAGGAGGCAAAGGCATGAAGCGTAATATCCTGATAGTTGCGATGGTTATGTTAGCGGTTTCAGTTTCATTCGCTGCAGGCGGTGCAAAGAAGGAGGGCGGAAAGAAGGTTGCGTCCGGGGGCAAGGAAATCACCCTTAAGGGCAAGATCCTTAAGTTTGAGAAGCAGCAGGGCAAGAACGGCAAGATGCAGGTGTCTCATTACCTCTTTCAAGCGGATGGCTTCAAAGTCAAGCTGCCGGAGAAGGGCGAGTCAGTCAATCTGGATGAGCTTACCGGTAGAATTGTAGAACTTGTGGTGCAGGGAACTGATACTGAGAAAGACGGCGTCAGGGATATGAAGATCACAAGAATAGTAAGCGCAAAACCTGTCGAAGACGGCGCTGACGGATCGACCAATGCGCCGGCTGCAGTAACGAATGCGCCCGTAGACGTACCGAAAGCACCGTAGAAGGCTATTGTTGGCCGAACGAGTAATGCCTCAGAAGCTGTGAAAGAATTGCAGAAGAGCGGCCGGCGTGGCATCAGTCTTCGTTCGCAAGGCGAACTACGACTTGACACGACCGGTACTCCCAGTTCTGAGCAAAATCGAGTGATTTTGATAAGGGAGGGCGCGGTGCCACCCGCGCCGGGAATCATTTCACGGCTTCTCAGTTGTGCGGTGGAAGGCAGGCGGTGGTGCCGCTCACCACATAACTGAGTCACCAGCGATTTTGGACCATTTGCAGGGAAGAGGAGGATGCGGTATGAAAGTCACGATTGTTGCAGTTCTTGTGGGAGTTTCATTTTCTGTACTAGGTGCCTTTGCTGAGGATCACGAGGACAGGAAAACTTCACAGGTTAGCTCTAATTCAGTGTACAAAGCGGTCTGTGGCGAATGTCATCTGGCCTATCCTCCGCGCCTTCTTCCGGCGGTCTCATGGTTGGAGATTGTAGATAAGCCCGGCAAGCATGCTGGCGGTGCTCTTGATCTCAAGGATAATGCCAAAGCAGAAATTAAGAAGTACCTTGCGGAGAAGAGTGCAGACCGAAAGCCATCAAAGAAGCACAGCAAGGCAACGGTTACACCGGATGCGGGTGCTGGACCAATACGAATATCCGAGCTTCCACGGATCAGGGAAAAGCACAGGGAGATTGCGCAGGCGGTGTTTGCACGGAAGTCCATAGGATCTAGAGGAAACTGCATTGCCTGTCACAAGACTGCGGAAAGCGGTGATTTCGACGAGGATAATGTCTCCATACCGGCGAAGTAAGTTAAAGGACATAAGATGAGAGAGAATGACAAATGTTTAGTGGCTGGTGCGATGTTGTTTGTTGCATTCCTGTCTGGCTGTGCGGCCCCGTCAGGAGTGACGTCAGTTTCTGCCGGTGGGGCCGGTCGTAGGGAATACCATGTATCTCCGAAAGGTGACGATTCCAACGACGGCTCGCAATCAAAGACGCTCAAGACTATCTCCGCCGCCGCACTCAAGGCTCAGCCTGGTGATGTGATTACCGTTCACGAAGGAGTCTATCGCGAGCGGATCACTCCGCCACGTGGCGGCGAAGCCGATTCCAGGCGGATCATCTATCAGGCAGCAACCGGCGAGAAGGTTGAGATCAAGGGCTCTGAAATCGTCAAGGGCTGGGCAAGAGTCGGAAACGACACGTGGAAGGTGACCCTTGCGAATGACTTTTTCAAGGGCTTCAATCCCTACAGCGATCTGATTCATGGCGACTGGTTCAATTCCCACCGTCGCGAACATCACTCCGGCGCCGTCTACCTGAATGGCACATGGCTGACTGAGGCTCCCGGACAGGACGATGTCATGAAGCCTGCCGGTGAGAATCCGCTGTGGTATGGCAAGGTCGATACTAACAGCACTACAATCTGGGCTCAGTTCAAAAGCGTTAACCCCAACGAGCAACTGGTCGAGATTAATGCCCGCCGCGCGGTGTTCTATCCGGACAAACCTGGAATCAACTACCTTACCATCCGTGGCTTCACAATGCGGCATGCGGCTACTCAGTGGGCTCCACCTACGGCAGAGCAGATCGGCCTGATCGGTACACATTGGAGCAGGGGATGGATCATCGAGGACAATGTCATCAGTCACTCACTCTGCGTGGGTGTTGCGCTCGGAAAGTATGGCGATGAATTCGACAATAAGTCGGCTGATACCGCTGAAGGTTACGTCCTCACAATCGAACGTGCCCTCAAGAATGGCTGGTCAAAGGATAATATCGGGCATCACATTGTCCGCAATAACGACATCTCGTATTGCGAACAGGCTGGTGTTGTAGGCAGTCTGGGAGCCGTTTTCAGCACGATTACTGGTAATACAATACATGAAATCCATATGCGCAGGATGTTCGGTGGTGCTGAAATGGCCGGCATCAAGATCCATGGCGCGATTGACGTTGAGATCAGCAGGAATCATATCTTCAGGACAGTCATGGGTATCTGGCTCGATTGGATGGCGCAGGGCACCCGCGTGACTCGCAATCTTCTGCATGACAATGACCATCAGGACATCTTTGTTGAGGTTGATCATGGTCCGTTCATGGTGGACAACAACATTCTCCTGTCGGGAATGGGGCTGCTTGACATGTCGCGGGGTGGCGCTTATGCACACAATCTGTTTGCCGGCAGCACGAGGATCCAATCCGATGGACGCAAGACGCCATTCCTCAAGGCGCATTCCACCGAAGTTGCCGGCCTGCACAATTGTCCGTCCGGTGACAGCAGATTCTATAATAACCTGTTTGCCGGCGGAAGTGGTTTGGGCGTTTATGACGGGGCAAAGCTGCCGGTGTTCATGGGCGGCAATATCTTCCTGCGCGGGGCTAAGCCCTGCAAGTCAGAGGGTGCGCCGCTCGTGAAGCCGGACTTCGACGCTGGCGTCAAGCTGGTTGAGAAAGCAGGTGGCGCCTATTTCGATGTGACGCTGGATGCGGCATGGGCTACGGAGCAGGTTCGGAAGCTCGTGACCACAGAATTGCTTGGGCGTGCGAAGATTCCCGACCTGCCGTTTGAACGGCCCGACGGAACTCCGCTGAACATCGACACCGACTATTTCGGATTTCCGAGGAAATTGGACAATCCTTTCCCGGGACCGTTCGAGAGCCCGGCCAGCGGCAAACAGACGCTGAAACTCTGGCCGGTTGTGGACAAAGGCATTGCCGGCGTCAGATAGCAAATTCAGCTGTGAAGACCGTCAGCGTCTGCCGGCAGACGTAGATCCTGACGGAGCTTTGCACAGAGACTCTCCGCCTCTTCTTGTGTTGAGATGTCGGTTGCGACGGTGATACTTCCGAGTATGTGGCGCAGCGTTACTCGATCACCGGTCCCGGTATTGCGTCTGATCACGATGCTGCGCCATGTCCTCGTGCCACTGGAAGTGGTATCACCGATCTCCACGCTCGCAGCAGTATTGCAGGGATAGGATCGCCTCCATGGTATGCCGAACAGACTATTGCGCTGGTGTATTGTGCCACTCTGGACCCATGTGCGCCTCGACACAAGGCTGTGCAGGCCAATCCACAGAAGCAGCAGGCCAAAGAGACCGAACGCAAGAGCTATAATGCAGGGAATGAGCGCAAAGAACAAGGGGACCACCAGAAACAGGTTTTCCCAGCCATCTGCTTTCTTTGGCACAATATCCTTCACCATGCCGGGTAGGGCGACACAGGGGACAGCCACTGCGATTGTCAGGAACACAATGCCGATGATCAGTGGCCACACCGAAAGGCCTTTCTTCATGCTCCTGGAATCGCAGACATATGCCGGTACGCCGTTTGTGCTCTCGATCCGTACGCGGCGCAGCTCACCAGTGTCGCGTAGAAGGCTATCCAGATCGCGGTGTTCTGGCTCGCCGCTGACAGACGGGTCACTCTCCGCCGTCCTGAAGACCGGCACTCGATATGTAATGTCCAGATCAGGACCATTCAGTTTTGCGAATGTCCGCAAGTTCCACCTTACATCGATTGTGATGTTACCGTTGCGGTGCGAGTCGGTCTCGTCAACGAGGCCGTACGGAATCGTAAAGTCGAACGGAACAATGCAATGACCACCGCGACGGGAAGTCATCTTTGATGACACCAGAATGTTGTTTGTCCATTTGCGCGAGACGCTTGTGCTGGAGTGGTTATCACTTCCTGCGGCGGGGGTGGTGGCAGTCTCATCGCAGAAGAGTTCCATTCTCACGTCTGTGTCGCGTGGAAAGGATTCCGGCAGCAATAACTCGCCTCGGAAATGGCCGCCGATGACGCCAGGCATCGTTTGCAGCCGCACGAGGCATCTGCCGAATCGAAGCCAGCGTGCAGTGGCAATGAGTGCTCCAATTCCAAACCCCAATCCGATCGTTGCGAACCCGACGGGGAACAGCATCTCCCATCGGAATCTGGAATACTGGACTATTGACGGATCCTTCAGAATGATCGCGGCAGCTACGCCGCCGAATACCAGCCCGGTTATCCAGAAAGCTATCGCCTTGCCGCCAAGACCTCGCCGGCAGACTCCGCCTCGCCACCGGCGATGCTCCCATGGATTGGCAACCTGTGTCGTACTCGCCACTGCTCAGCCGCCTTTCTGATCTCGAAAAATACTCTCTGTCCGCCTCTCCGTCTGCGGTTCAATTCTGGTGTGAGTGATTGCTACTTTCATTCACAATGGTAGCACACAGTCAAAGCCATCTTGCTTGTCCTCTTCGGTGCAACGTTCAGTTTGCGTCGTGGGCTTTCCGCTGCACCACTGACTCGTTGGCAGATTGTTATGGTTTGAAGCTTTTGGTCTTCAGATCTCTTATCGGGTTGAAGTGCTTTGCGTTGCCCGTGCACAAAGTTAGTCCGTGCTCTGCGGCCGTGGCGGCAACAATAGCGTCTCCGGCCCTTAGACCGTACGAAAGTCCGTATTCCTCAATATAGACAGCAGCCCTATGACCGATGTTCTCACTGAGGGGTAGTGTTCCGAATCCGAATTCCTTCAAGAAGGACTTTGTCTTTTCGTGCTGCTGTCGATTCTCCGCACATTGAAGCAATTCCATGTAAGTCTGTACAGACAGCATTCGCTCGCTATCGGTTTCAATCACCCCGGCGGCTTTGATGTTCCCTCGCTGGACCCAGATGAAGATATCAGTGTCAAAGATCACGGTAACGGCCTCCACGCAGCAGCCCCATGATCTGGTCGACTGCCTGTGACGACGCCCGACACCCGAAGAAGCTGTGATCTTTCACCTTTAATGAAGTCGATCGAGCCGCAGACCGAATGACTCCTTTTACCTTGCCGCGGTACAGGACGCTAACATCCTCGTTCCGTTCCAGTGCTTTCAGGACATCGTTCATGTGATAGCGCAAATCCACCACCGTTGCTTCCATGTCATTTCCTCCCTTTCTATTTCACTCTGAACTGTATAGTGCGACTATACATGAGATGAGCCAATCTTGTCAAGATTGCCGGCATCTGAGGGCCTGCATCTGGAAACAGTGGAAGCTGCCTCGGACGAGAGTCAGGGAATTGGTCCGGCGTGGAGTCCCGAAATACTGGGCGGTTCAAGTGGGCAACACGCGCAAGGGCGCATGGCGGCTCAGCAAGAACGTCACGGTACGAATGGCCATGCCCAACAGCTACTTTACTGCCTCGCTCGGTCTGGTTCTGCTCGGATGATTGCCTGCCTGAACAGCCGAACCGCCGTATACGCGATCCGTACGTACGGTGGCAAGGGAGGGGGCCTCAGCGATGGGGCTCCCTATCCCGATGGCATAGTCGTTCTTCAGTGCGTCAACTTGGCCGATGCCAGACGGTTCAAACTGACACCAGCCTCAGCGGCTTCTAATGCGAGTTCGCGGTGTACATTGGGAGGGACGCGCACCATGAACTTCCCGCTGAACGACCGGCTAGCCAGTGGTTCAGGAATCGGTTCCTTCTGTCTATTCATGTCCTCCACAACGTCGGCCACGACTGCACGCACGCCACGCAGTGCGGCTTCCGGCGCTGATGCAAGCCAACTCAGGCTCGGAAACTCTGCGCAAAGACCGACATACTCTTTATCTTCTTCCGACCACGTTACGCGGTACGTATAGTGATCATGCGGAACGGTTTTCATATTCCCACCTTTCGATTGCCTTTAATACTTGCCGCACCTGATAGGCTTTGGCTTTCCCCCTGTCATCTTGAATGTTTACTCTGGGGTCTCCCTGCCACGGAGTCCTGTAGATCCGATGGCTGGTGCCTTTTTGCCGTGGTTGCCCGAAGTAGTGCTCGCACACACGGCACAAGTCCGTAAATCGAACCCCTTTGGGGTTGCCACGGATCTCCGAAACTAAGGCTTCAATCGTTGCCATGGGAATATAGTATCATTATTGATATCATCATCAATCATTTTCTTATGCCAACGTTTGAGCTAAGACGACGGTTCCTCCGGCGGCTTCAGCTCCTTGTTCGCAT